>JAKBCQ010000669.1 GCA_021807585.1 Planctomycetota bacterium
TCAAACACTTAGCGCGTTCGCGGCGGTTTCGCCGCTGGGGGAAGGAAAATACCAATCCATCCGGGGAGAGTGGGACGCGCCTGGCCGTGGTTCATCGGCCGCAAGCGTGTCCGCGTGGGACTAAGATCCAATCTACCGCGTCGTGCTCGATTCATCAAGTCGATCGAACACCGATGAGAACCGCGATCACGACGTTTGGGTCCTACCGAAGATGTTGTACGAAGGTTGAACGTCAAAACGTTGGACGTGTTGAAAAAAAACGCATGATTCGGCGGGTTCGATGATCGGCGAGCCGAGCCGCGGCGCCGAATTTCAAACCGAACTGCTTGAAAATGCTGGGGATGCGCAATGATCCTTCCGTTTGGCGAGAGCTTGATCGATCTGTTTCGGCAGGGGCGTCCGCTTACAAGCTGGGGTTCGAGAACTCAACGAGCGGCAGCGCGACGGGGCGTTGATGTTTCGAACTGCGAGCGACCGCCTCGGTGAAATGCATGTACCGGGCGCCCGTGAGGAAATCGGTGTGCGTCACGCGCTTTTCGCCCCGGATCGCGGCGATGAAATCGGCCTCGACGTTCCATCCGCCGCGAAGCTCGGCGGGAATCGGCAACGGTTTCAGTGCTTCGCCCGCGTTCCCGCCGCGGATTTCATCCCGCTCAAGGTTGTACACGATTGTGCCGCGCGAGCCGAACAGCGTGACCGCCATCCCCGTCTCGTGCCACGCGACTCCCGTCACTCGGTAGACGCCGCACGAACCGTCAGTCTGGGTCGTCAACACCTGAACGCTATCGGGCGCCCCCACCCGCGCAGGTTTTCCCGTGTCGGGATCGATCCGTGTCGGAATGATCTTCGCCGCACGTGCGATCACTTGATTCACCTGCGGAGTCCATCGCAGAACCGTCTCGTGGAGAACCCCCAGATAAAGCATGTTGAAACCCGAATATTTGGTGATCTGCCTCCAACCAAGCGGCGTCGCGGGATCGGCAAGAGCATTGGATATGTGGTGCGCGTGGATTTCTCGAAGCGTGCCGACGAACCCGTCGGTCATCAGCTTGCGCATGTACGCGTCGCCGGCCAGTCCGTACGGGCTGGGGACGACCATTGTGGCGAGGTGGGGAAGTTCACGCGAGCGATCGAGCATCCGCTGCGCCTCGCGCGCGTTCATCGCCATCCGAGCTTCGGTGAGCACGTGCTTGCCCGCGTTGAGCGCCGCGAGCGTGACGGGCCCGTGCAAATACGGCCAGCCGCCGATCAAAACCGCGTCGACGTGTTCGTCGTCGACGAGATCCTCCCACGTCTCATAAATCTTGGGGATGTCGAATTCCCGAGCGACTTTCGTCGCCGATTCTCGTCTGCGATTGCAAACGCCGACGACCCTCACCCCGGGGATCGCGCGGAAGCCCGGCAAATGACGCTTGCGAACGATCTCGCCCGCGCCCACGACGCCGATTCGAATGTCGCCGGATTGGGGCATGATCGACCTCGTTCGTCATGAACTCGCCGCGCGTCGGCGTCTACCCGACGACTTCGGCGTATGAATTCGTCCAATCATCGATGCCGGCGTGAAAATCGTTCGATCCCCACCCACACCTTCATTTTAAACGCTTTCACCGCGAAAGCGACCGCGCAACACGGAATTCTCTCACCCTGGGTAATCATCGACCAATTTCTTGTTCATTATGTCAGTTATCACTTATAGTTGTATTGTTACTAAAGTTGTTCATTTTTGTGTTATTAAACTCGTTGATGATGTCGCGCTTGTGGGGACGATTCGGACCGTAATCGTAGCCGCCGTAGCCCCGAATATAGCGTTGCTTCAGCGGCGCCGACGAATACACCGGTCGCAACACCTGGTACGCGAGCGGATTGGAAGTCGGCGGGGTCGACGATCGGCACGCGAACAGGCCGCACCACATCGGCGCAAGCAGCAAGACCGTTCGCACTCGAATCCGACACAACCGACGACGATCGACGATCGACATGGCTCTTGTTCCTTTCGCGACGACCGTGCGCGACCGGGGCGACCGACTGTGGTTTCAAAGACGCTCGGCGCGGTATGATTCCACTCGACTCGAACGCCGTGGCTCGGTCGAAACTTCCTTGTTCCGTACCAATCGATATCGGCGCCGAAGCCGACCGATCTTGGCCGAACTCGTTCGCTTTCCGTTCGCTCGTGGAGTCAACCGTATGCGACCGATAAAAACATGGCTATTCGCGGTCGTCGTCGGCGTTGTCGGCGCCGCCGAAATCCGAGCCGAACACGCCAAAATCTCGCTCGAAGTCGTTTCCTCACGGGGACGAGAAACCGCTCACGTCGATCAAACGCCCCCCGATTCCGGCAAAATCCCCCGCCCCGTCGTCAAAGCCAAAGCCGGCGAAACGATCAAAATCGACTGGGAATTTACCAACGTTTATCCCCACAAGACGATCGAGAGCGCCTTGCTCTATTTTTACGTCGCGAAAGAGGCGAAAATCGGCCAAAAGGAGCTTCCCGACCTAAGCGAGAAGAGCGAAGCCGTGATCGTTCAAACCGCGTTCGAGATGGACTTCAAGCCGGGCGGGCGAGCGAAGGGACATCACAAAGTCAAAATCGACGAGCCGGGAGTGTATCTCGTGCGGTTGCAAACGGTTAAGACTCAGAGCGATCACGAACACTTCGCCGCGATCGACCTCGTCGTCGAGCCTGCGGAGGACGCCAAGAAACACGTTCGGATCGATCGAACGACGGACGAAGTTTCTCATTCAAGCGAAACCGCGGCCGTCACGCCTCGATCGAACCTCCATGCGGACAAAAGCGTGCGACCGCCGCTCAATTCTGAATTGATGAATTCGGCCTTTCGCGGAACGCTGAACCGTCGGGCTCAACTCACGCAATCTCGGGTTATCGATCGGCCGATGTTCGACGAATTCGGAATCGCGCAATGATCGTGCCCGCGATTTCTCAACAAGGGTATTAGGTCGAAGTTTCGACGTAAGTCGACACCGTTCGTCCGACTTCCGCCCCCATCATCAGGGTATGCTTGTATATATTGAATAATAACAAATTAGATATCATTAAGGGCGCACTCTTTACGATCCCGAGAGGAGATCGTTCCATCCTTTCGCGGAGAGAACTCGAAGCGCCGATTGCTTGAGCCGTTCGAGATCGTCGATCGAATCGATCGACGCTCGA
>JAKBCQ010000670.1 GCA_021807585.1 Planctomycetota bacterium
TAGGCTAGCCGTGATCATCGACCCGAACGTCCCTGCCATAATCAGTCCGCACGAACTGATGATCCCCCCCGTGTGCGCCACGGCGCGACGCGTCCCCTCCACAGGACCGTATCGCCGCTCCTCCTCGATCACTCGACTCATCAAAAAGATATTATAATCTTCTCCAACAGCCACCAGGATCACGAACAAAAAGAAACCGACTTTCCAATCGAGCCCGGTCCACGGCTCGGCGCCCGTCGCAAGCGCGCGAAAGACGAGCTCGGTGATCCCCAACGACGCGAGATAACCAAACACCACCGTCGCGATCAGGTAAAGCGAAATCCCCGGCCGTCGGAATATCATCAACAAAATCGCGTAAACACCCAGCGTGACAAGCAGATACATCCGATGCTCGTCACGCGTGGTAACGACCCGTAAATCGTCGATCTGAACCGTCGAGCCCGTATAACCCGCGGTTCCACCTTCCAACGATCCCCCGCGCGACACCGTCTTGCCGACAATCCGTTCAATGTTTTGAAGCGTCTTCAAGCTCTCGGGAGAGAACGGGTCGATCTTGAACACGACGTCGATCCGCGTCACCCGTTCGTGATCAGCCGCCGAAACCGCGGGAGAAACGCTCACATAACGCCCCTCGGCGAGCGTCCGAACCCCTTCGACCGCGATCGGGCTCTCCATGATCGTCCGTAAACCGCCCCCGACCCAACGGTCCATAAACCCTGCGCTCGCCTGACCCGGTCGACGCCGACCCAGCGGTGTCGGCGATGACAGCGGCTGACCGAGCGGTCGCGTCACCGATCGAACCTCAGCCACATTGGGGATCGCAGCAAGCTCGGCTGACAGCGTTTCGATCGCCTTGCGCCCCTTCGACGTCCGAAAACTGATCGACGGATGCGCAATCAACGCCGTCGTCGGACCCAGCTCCCCCGTCGGGAAATAACGCCGCACCACCGCCTCGCCGCGCACGCTCGGCTGATCGGCGCTCAGATCGGCAAGCTGGCTGTAACTCGCCTTGGTACGCGACCCAATCACCGCGAACGGAGCGAGCACAACCAGACTCACAAGCAAAATACGCCCGGGATACGCCACCACAAAATCCGCCACCTTCGCCCAAAATCCCCCCAGCGGCGTGTCCTCGGCGATCTCCTCCTCAATATCCCGACCCCGTTCGTGATGAGGCGGACGAAACGGCCAAAACACCTTGCCCCGAAGCCAATGCAAAAGCACCGGAGCGAGAGTCATCGAAGCCGCTAAACTGATCGCCAAACTCACCGCGATCGTCGGGCCCGTGTATCGAATCTTCGAAAAACTCGAAAACCAAAGCATGCCGAGCCCGCAAATCACCGTCCCCGCGCTCGCGATCAACGCCCCACCCACCTTGTTGATCGCCTCCGCAAGCGCATCATCCCACCGCTTGCCCCGCGTCAACTCCTCGCGATATCGCGCGATCAAAAACAAACAGTAATCGGTCCCCGCTCCAAATAAGATCACAATCACAAACACGTTTGTGATGTTGATCACCTGAATATTGAGCTTGGGGAACGACGCCAAAAGCGCGATCGAATCGAGCGAGACAATCACCGAAAGCGCGATCGTCACCAGCGGTATCAGCGCAAGCAACGGGGATCGATAGACGAACAAGAGGATCGCGATAACGAGCAGGATCGTCGCCGTGGTGGTGTTGGCTGCGGATTGATCCGACGCGGCGTTCATATCGTGGCCGACGGGCGCCGAGCCCGTCATCTCGAGCCGAAGACCCGCGGGAGGCGGGTCGAGCCCCGCGAGCGTTTGCGAAAGACGATCGACCGCGTGCCGCGATTGCTTCGAAAGGTACGTTCCCGATAAGGTGACAAGCGTCAGCACCGCCTGGCCGTCTCCCTCCTTGGCGTCGCCGATCAAGCGAGGGCCGACCAAGGGCGCGCGGTAATCGACGATCTTCTTCACGCCCAGATCGGGATTCGTCTTCCTGATGCGATTGAGCTTCCGAGAAAGCGACACGACATAGGCGAAATCGCGGTCGGTCAGCTTCGAATTGCGACGCTCGGCGATAATGACCGCCTCGGAACTCGCCGAATCGTCGGGGAAGCCCCGTTCGAGCAGATTTTGACCGACGACGCTGGGATAACCCGCGGGAAAAAAGCGGACATCGTCGTCGCGACTCACCGCGTCCCACGACGGCGCGTACTTGAAAAGCGCGCCTGCTAGCTCTACCCAAACCAAAAAGACAACCCAAGAGCGACGGCTTACTAGCGTGGCGATCGATTGATACATCAGAGCATTACCCGCCATGGGACCGAAAAGTTCGCCTCGCCGCGGCCGATCACTCGGACCCGACAGCGCCGTTTTGGTTCCATCCGTCGACTCAGTAACAATAGTGAAACCGGACCGGGGAGTCAAAGCCAAACCCCCGCACCGAACCGGGGATGCATCGGGTTCCACTCGCTTCCACGAACATGTCTCGTACAAAAACATCGCTCAAGCAAGTGAACGGCAATCGCGAATCCCGCGGCACGAACGCGCCGGGCGACCTGCGGATTCATTCTCAATCGCGCTTCGGCGTGATTCCATGCGAGGAAAGAATCAACGCGCAAATCGGAACTCCTCGAAGCGAGGGCGTCGGTTCGCGTCGACCGAATCGAACCCGGCCGGCGCAACAGCGCGACGACGCCCCCGCTCCCAAAACCGATTGCGAATTGTCAAAGAGCGACCCGAACGGCTTGGCGTCCGGGTCATCAAACATTGCGGATTGTGAACTTGGGACCGATCGTTTTGGGTGAGCAGAAGCACCGATTCGGCATCGGTCGCTCGGTCAGTGGTTCACAGGCTTTGAGGGAGGCGGTCGGGCGATTTCGACGTAACATCCTGAATGACAGTATCGTAGAGTAAAACTACCGAGCGAAGCCAATTGGATATTGGGTAATTGAGGAAGTTTGTAACGGCGTGCTTTGATCAAACGATTGAGTGTGTGAATCGGCGTGTTTTTTGCCGATGGATTGGAGATCGATCCGCGTCGGCGCGGCGGCGGGATGGAATGTGGTTGAATTGGGATTGTCATGATCGAGCCGAATGGAAAATGGGGTTTTGGGTGATTTCTATAGGATGTTTTTAGTGCGATTGATTTTGGATTTTGAATTCGAAATTTCATCTCCTCTATAATATACGCGAATGGGG
>JAKBCQ010000671.1 GCA_021807585.1 Planctomycetota bacterium
CCCCACCACCTTTCCTAAGCCTGGCGCTAACGAACGTGATGCTTAAGGATTTGGATGCGAGTTTGGCGGATTGGCGTTCGCTCGAAGCGTTGCAACCGAAGAATCCCGAGGCTTTGTATTATCAGGGGGTGATCGAATTCGGGAGGCTGAGGTTTGACGAGGCGCTTAAGCTTCTTGATCGGAGCGTCGAGCTCAAGCCCGATCAACCTCTTGCACGGCTTGCTCGCGCGCGGATTTATTATCATCGCGGCGAATACGACCGTGCGCTTCAAGAGATTAACGTCGTCTTGAACGTGATCGACGAATCGAACGCATGGTATATCAACGATCGCGCCGATGTTTACCGCGCGATGGGAAAAATCGATCTTGCGCTCGCCGATTGCCGCAAGGCGATCGAACTCGCCCGGAAAAGCAAGGCGGATAAAAGCCGGCTCGCCCTGATTGACGCCTATATGCTTATATTGTTAATTGAAAAGTCTCGAGGCGATCGGATCGCGGCCGAGGAGGCGATGAACCGGATGGTGGAAGAGAGCGGGACGGCGGCCGCTTATTTGAGACGCGGCGAGTTTCTCCGCGACGGCGGGAGATACGATCGCGCGCTCGCGGATTGCGACGAAGCCGAAGCGATCGAGAAAAAAACGAACGACGTGACGATCTTGCCGGCCTTGTTGCGGACGTCGATCCGGGCTTCTCGGGGGGATGTCGCCGAAGCGACCGCCGAGGCGGAGCGGTTGATCAAGCAAACTCCGATCGCCGACGGTCACGCGCTCGTCGGCGCGGCTCAAACGTTCGGGATCGCCGCCAAGTCGATCCGCTCGACCGATGAGAATAAAAAAGCCGTTCAAACCTCTTACGCCGATCGCGGCGCCGAATTACTCGCCCTCGCGCTCACGAAGGGCTTCCACGATCTCGATTATCAAGAGCGCGAACGCTTATTGGAAGATCCGGCGCTCGAAGCGATCCGCGATCACCCCAAAGTTTCCAATCTGCTTGTTCGACGACCTTAAAAATCAACTTTGTGTTAATGTATGAAAAGTCAAAAAACTAAACCTTCCAAATGCATCCAATTGCATAGACGGCGGCGAACTTTTATGTAACCATATCATTATTTAACGATATAGTATTGAGAAGTTCGCCGCCGTCGTCGCTCGAATCAACCGATCAACGTTCCCTTCCTCACCTTGAGATCGGCGAGGTCGTCGAGGATCGCCTCGAGCCCCTCGAGATTGAACGAACCCGCGGGAGAATCGAACGAGGTCGTCGCCAGGATCGCGTCGATCGCCGCGGCGTCGGCGCCCGTCGCGTTTGCGAAGACCGAACCGTTTAAATGATCAAGATCGCCGAACGCGATCGCTCCGATCGCGGCGACGATTCCATTCATGTTTTCCACCGAGAGCGAAGTCGGCGAATCCCCCGTCGGATCGCCGATTCGTCCTCCCGAGACGATCGCTCCCTGACCCGTGATGTTATGATTGATCGTGATCGAGCCCAGGATCCCGTCGCGTCCCGCGGCCAATCCCGCGATCGGCGATCCCGCGACGATCATCCTTCCTTGCCAGTTCCCGCCGATGTCGATCGCCGCGAACGAATTGCCGAGAGCGACGATTTGACCCGAGAAATTGCCGTCGGTTGAAATCGTTCCATATCGCGTGAGGCTTCCCGTCGAATCGACGATCGCATTCCCCGACGAATCGCGTGCGATCGATCCCAGGTCGCCTTGAGCCGCGATCACGCCGCTGATCGAGCCCTCGGATACGATCGAACTGACAAGATTGCCGCGACTGACGATCTCGCCGCTGATCCCGCCGTCCGCCGTGACGAGCGTCGTGCCGATCACGGCGCCGCTCGCATTGGTGATCAACTCGCCGAGATCGCCGCTCGTCGTCTGGATGATCGACGAAATCGACCCCTCGGTCGCCTGAATGTTCCCAATCACGCTCGGCGCCGTCACGTTCGCTATGATCCCGAGCGGACTCGAAAGCACGAGATTGCCCAGCGGTCCCGTGCTTGTGATCGCGGTCCAGATCGGCAGCGACGTCGCGATCGATCCACCCGATCCCGCCAAGCTCACGCTTTGAACCTCCGAGACGAAACAAGGAACCGTTACATCCACTTGCGCAGTCACGTCGGCATTCGAGCTAAATGAGAATGGATCGCTGAAGAGGATCGGACGGAAATCGAAGCCGAGGAACGGAGTCGTCACAAGGAATTGCGCGACGGGACTGTTCAATCCGAAATCGACGACAAAGTTACCGTTCGCCTGCGCGAGCCCGGTACCGGGAGCGAGCAGATCGTACGCCGTCCAAACGTTCGCCTGGGAAGCGGGAATCGTCACGCCGTTCGTATTCGTCACCGATCCGAACGCGACCGATTCGATACTGAGCGCGTTGATCGAGCCCGCCGCGGCGTTGTTTCGAATCGCCACTCCCAGCAGCGGATCTTGAGGTAAATTGACGCCTCCGGCAAGCAAATCGCCGTCGACGACAAGATTGTCGATTCCCGCGTCTTTCCCCGTCGTCGAATCGATCAGCGCCAAATCCATCGTCCCCGCCGCAGAGCCTGAATCGACGCCGAGGTTGTACCGCGTCGACGAAGGATCAGGATTGTTCACATGAACCGTCAATGTCGGGATTCCGCTCGCCGGAGTCGTGATCGCGTAACCGAACGTCACTCCCGATAAAGACGTTCCTTGCGTTTGAGTTGCAACCAATGAATACGGAACCCCGCCGATCGTCACGCTGAAAACGACCGGGCCGACCGCGTTCGGAGCGTTCAAGTTTTGAATCAACGACGTGACGATCGACCCCGTCGTCGATCCGCCGACATTGATGTTTTGAATCGCTTGAGAAGCCTTCACCGATCCCGAGAGATCTCCGCCGATTTCGAGCGATCCCAAATTCACGGTGATGATTTGCGCCGTATTATCGAGTGATTGACCAATTATCACTTGATTAATGACGCCGAGCGAGCCGTTGATGAGATCGTCCGCGATCAACTCTCCGCTCAGGTAGCCGCCGACGGTCACTTTCCCAAGCAAGCCCGCCCCCTGAGCCGTGACGGTTCCGGTGAGATTCGAGCCGACCGAAACCTCGGTGATCGTTCCCGAATTGAGGGAACCCGTGAAACTTCCCGTCACATTCACGGCGCTCACGGTTCCCGATCCCG
>JAKBCQ010000672.1 GCA_021807585.1 Planctomycetota bacterium
ACGCCGCGGTCGAACGATCGGCGTGGATTTTATCGACGGCGCTCCGGCCGCTTGTTCTCGGGCTCGAAGGGTTGACGATCGAGGCGCAGCGATCCGCGATCGATCTGGCCGACGCGATCCGAGGGTTCCTTGTCACGCGGTCGCGTCCCGGAATCGACGTGATGCATCGCGCGATTCAGCGTGTCGGAATCGTCGGCTGCACGCTCGGCGAGGTTCGTCATCGCGCCGATGTGATCGTTTACTGGCGATCCGATCCCGTCGTCACCCACCCGCGCCACGGCGAACGCTACGGCGCAAACTCGACCGGTCGCTTCATCCCGCGAGGACGAGCCGATCGCCGCGTCACCGTCGTCGACGCCGAACCGACCTCGACCGCGGCGCAAGCCGATGATTTTATCAAGATATCAAATAATTATGAGTATGAAACGCTCGTTATCCTTCGCGCGCTTGTTCGAGGCGTTCCGATCGATCGCGGTCGCGCCGAGCGTCAATCCGGGGTCGATCTTCAAGATCTCGAACGGCTCGCCGACACGTTCAAATCGGCGCGTTACGGCGCATTGATTTGGGATGAATCCAAATATACCAAAGATTGCGATAGTTTAACGATCGAGGCCCTCCTCGCGCTCGTCCGCGATTTGAACGAAGGGGCGCGGATTGTCGCGGTGGAACTGGGCGGATCGGCGAATCGAGCGGGGGCGAACGCGGTTTCAACTTGGCGCTCGGGATATCCCGGAGCGGTCGATTTTTCGTCGGGGGCGCCTCGTTATCTCCCCGAGATAGCCGATCCCGCGGCATTGATTGAATCAGGCGAGGTCGACGCGATCCTGATGTTCCAGAATCTCGCGTGGATCGGCGAACTCAACGCGATGAGAGACTCCGCCGCGGCGATCCCGACAATCGTCATCGCTCCCCCGAACGAGCCTTTGGGTTTTACTCCGAGCGTTTCGATCGCGACGGCTTCTTTGGGTCTAAACGACCGGGGAACGATCATCCGGGTCGACGGGATGGCGCTAGCGCTCAATCCCCCGCTCGCGGCCGATCGGCCCCACGCTGCGAAAATCATCGAGGACATTCAAAAGCGGTTCGCCGCCGAGCGATTCCGGTAAACGATCCGCTCAAATGTGTAATAGAATGAAACGAGATGATAATTATTTTATGAAGAAACGTGCGATAAGAATCCCCTTAAGCGATCTGAGCGACTTGATGCCAATTTTCGGGCAAAACCGCGTGGAGCGCCGCGGCTTCGTCGTCGAGCGGTTTCATGCCGAGTGTGGTGAAGAGAATCCAACCGTCGCAATCGGGGCGACGACCGACGAATCCGGCGCCGTTCCACCAGGCTTTTACAAGGGGTTGATACGCGCCCGCGGGTTCGCCGTACAATTCGAGCTTGAAATCGATCCACTCGAACCGACGACTGCAGCCTTCGTGCGGACAACGCGCGTCGCCGTAATGAACGTGCGGCGTCGCCATGTTTTTCAATCCCCCTTCTCGATAGATTCGATCGAGACGTTCGAGCTCGGTCGAGGAGGGCGTTTGTGTTCTCATGACGATCGTCTCCCAGTGCACCCGGAACAAAGCGATTCGGTCGGAGCAATCCACCTTGATGATTTTAGCACCGCGTCGATTTGAACGTAAAGCGTGAGATACGGGCGATTCATCACTCGGCGCACGAACCGGCATTTCGGGTCGGTGAAGGAAACGGGATAAAAAGATATGTGGATAATATTTAACATGATAATAATACAGGGTGTTTCCGTATGGCGTTGTTAAAGATTCAGGGGGGACGCGTGATCGATCCCGCGGAGGGGTTCGACGGCGAGCGCGACGTTTGGATCGAAGACGGAGTCGTCGTCGCGGCGCCGATCGATCCCGCGACTCGACCCGCGCGGACGATTGACGCGCGGGGGCTTGTCGTGATGCCCGGCGGGGTCGATATGCATTGTCATCTCGCGGGGCCGAAGGTGAACGCGGGTCGGATGCTCGTTCCCGAGCTCAATCGTCGGGGGCGACCGATCGAACGAACCGAGCTGCTCCCTTCGGGGACGCTCGGCGCCGTACCGACCGCCGCGGTCGCGGGAGCGCGATACGCGGGGCTCGGGTACACGACCGCGATCGACGCCGCGATCTCGCCTTCGGGAGCGACTTACGCGCGTCTCGAACTCGCCGACGTCCCGTGCATCGATAAAGGCTTTCTCGTTCTGCTCGGCAATCATCATTACATGATGGACGCGATCCGCCGCGGCGAAAAAGAACGCCTTCGCGCCGCGGTCGCGTACGTTCTCGAAAGCACAAGGGGGCTCGGCGTCAAAATCGTCGATCCGGGAGGGGTCGAACGGTGGAAACAGGCCCGGGGACAAATCACGGCGCTCGACGACAATGTGGAAGGCTTCGACGTCACTCCGCGAGCGATCCTCGAGGCGCTCGCCGAAGCGGTCGACAATCTTGCGCTTCCTCACCCTATTCATGTTCACTCCAATAATCTGGGCCTTCCCGGCAATCGGCTGTCGACGCTAGAAACGTTCAAGACGCTCGACGGACGCCGCGCGCATTTCACACATGTTCAATTTCATAGTTATGGAGGTAAATTAGATAATCCGGGGTCGATCCGATCGGGGGTCGCCGAGCTCGCCGATTATGTGAACGCGCACGAGGGGATTACGGTCGACGTCGGCCAGGTCGTTTTCGGCGAAACGCTTTCGATGACCGCCGACGGGCCCGCGGCGCACTATTTGAGAAAACTCACCGGGCGGAAGTGGCTCTCGCACGACGTCGAACTTGAAACGGGTTGCGGCGTCTCGCCGATCCGCTACGACGACAAGAGCCTCGTGCACGCGGTTCAATGGGCGATCGGGCTCGAATGGTTCCTGCGAGTGACCGATCCCTGGAAGATCGCGCTCTCGACCGATCATCCCAACGGAGGTTCATTTTTATCGTATCCACAAATTATTGCGCTTTTAATGGATCGAGGATTAAGAAGCGATTATCTGAAGCGATTACCCGAACGGCTGAGGAGTCGTTCGACGCTCGGCGAGATGACTCGCGAGTACACGCTCGAAGAGATCGCGATCGTCACCCGCGCAGCGCCGGCGAGGATCCTGGGGCTTAAGAACAAGGGACGGCTCGCCGAGGGCGCGGACGGCGACCTCGCGATCTATTCGCCCGA
>JAKBCQ010000673.1 GCA_021807585.1 Planctomycetota bacterium
CTGCCCCGCGAGCTTCTCGACGATCGCGAGCAGGTGGGAACGGCTCGGCGCGCCTTCGGCGAGCGTCTCGCGAATCACGCCCGCGTCTCCTTTTTCGCGAATCGCAACCTCGAGCGGAACCTCGCCAAGAAACGGAATTCCCAGCTCCTCGGCCTTGCGTTTCGCGCCCCCGCGACCGAAGATCTCTCCGCTCATGTTTTCAATCATCCCCAAAATCGGAACCTTGAGCTGACGAAACATCGCCAAGGCGCGAACCGCGTCGATCAGAGCGACCGACTGCGGCGTGCACACGACCACCGCCCCCGTCAGCGGCAGGCTCTGCGCCAGCGTTAGCGGAACGTCCCCCGTTCCAGGAGGAAGATCAATCACCAGATAATCAAGTTCGCCCCATTCGACCTGATGAAGAAATTGCGTCAAAATGCCGTGCAGCATCGGACCCCGCATCACCGCGGCGCGATCGGGCTCGAGCAAAAATCCCATCGACATCAACTTAATCCCATCGGTCTCGATCGGAAGAATCCGATCCCCCCGCGCCATCGGCCGAGCCGAAGCCCCCACAAGGTGCGGAATCGACGGCCCATAAACGTCGGCGTCCATCAATCCAACCCGCGATCCATACATCTTGAACCCGTACGCGATCGCCGCGGCCATCGTCGATTTGCCCACGCCCCCCTTCCCCGAACCGACCGCGATCACGTTCTTAACTCCCTTGATGTCCCCCTTCTCCGCAATCCCCTTGCCGCGCACCTCGGCGCCCATGTGAATGCGAATCTCAATCCCGCCCCCAAGCCTCGAAGTCAGCGCCTCGCGAACCTCGCGCTCGATCTGCGCCTTCAGCGGACACGCAGGCGTCGTCAGGTTCACCGTCAGATCGACCGTCCCCGCGCCGATCCGCACGTCCTTCACCATCCCCAAATCAACCAGGTCGCGATGGATCTCGGGATCCTTCACACCCTTAAGCGCATTCAAAACATCTTGCTCTGTCAATTTTCGTTCCTTTTCGCCGGATTCGTGTCGTGCGTATCGATCGGTTCGATCAATCATCAGAATGCTTACGCCGCGAAGCGCATTTTAGACGATAACCAACCGTCACGATAGGCTTCGTTACCCGGCTCATCCGCGAACGGCCTCATTCGCCACGCGGCCGACCCGCCGGAACGACCACCACGCTGTTATGATAAAACCCCTCCTGTTCGCGTACCCCGGGATCGTATTTCCAGATCTTTCCGTCAATCACATACTTATATTCATGCTTGCCCGCAGATAGATCGATCGCGCGCGTGTAAAACCCGGCTTGATCGGGGCCTCGCATCTCAAGATCGTCGGGCTTCCATTCGTTGAAATCCCCCGCGAGATACACCTTGTTCGCCGCGACGGGGGGCTTGTAACGAAACGACACCGACGATCGACCGTCGTCGCGCGGCTCGACTCGAGGACCCCCGAGCGTCAAATCCTGCTCGGCCAAAGCGACGTCAAAATACCCGACAAGCATCTCCTCCCACGTCTGATCGCCGAACTTCACCTTCGCCTTGGGATCGGGATTCGACGCGTTCTCCGCGGAATTATCGAACGTCGCCGAACACCGAATCGTCGTCCGCTCGGGCATCAACATCGGCTCTTTTAACAAGTAAATATTCTGCCAATTGAAGCGATACCGCGGGACGTCGAGCAAAACCAAAGATTTGCCGTCGGGAGGGAAAATCGCGTCGAATCGGAACGACTTGCCCCTTAAGTGCATGTGAGGAGAAAGCGCGTACAAGTACATATCCTGGTCGAACTGGTAATCCGCGGTGTTGTGATAATCGCTCGATTCGGGGGGAATTTCGATGTCACTGTTGAGAGCGACCGCCGATCGGAGCTCTTTGCGAATCGTCTTGGGATCCGCGAATACAAGGCTCACCTTGCTGCGATCGGTCTCGGGCCTGCCGTCGGGCGTGTAATGAAGCTGGAACACGAGCTTCGATCCCGCGGGGATGAATCGACCGAGGCCGTCGTCCAATATCCAGGGAGGACCTCCCGGAACCCCCGCGGCGAGCCAATTCGAACCCACGTCCCCCTTCGCCGAACGCTTTTGCTCTCCCGGGGGTTGTATGAACACCAAAATGTGATGAACGACTCGGCGATTGCCGGCGCGAGCCTCGCTCGCGCGAACCCATTTGTCTTCTTTAAAGCCCGGATCGACGACGAAAAATTGATAAGGAACCGTCCCGTGAGCCGGGATCTGAAACGCCTCCGGCATCTCGACGACGAGATCGGGATCGGCCAGGCTTCGCCCAGGCGTCCAGGCCGGAGCGACGGCCGCGTCGGCCTTATTCCCCTCGGGCGCTCCCGCGTCGATCCACGCGAGAAGCGACGTTTTTTCAGTCTCGGTCAAACGCGCATCATTCTTGAACATTCCATGTTTGGGGCTCGCATCCCACGGCGGCATCCGGCCTTCGTCGACGACCTCGCGGATCGTCTCGCTCCAGTTCGCAGCCGACTCATAACTATTAAGTGAAAACGGCCCGATCTCTCCCTTGCGATGACACGAAACACACCGGCTTTGAAGGATCGGAGCGATATCGCGATGATACGAAACCTTGGCCTTGGAATCGACCGAACGAACGTCGCGGCCGATTCGACATCCGACCGCGGGAACATACGCTTGTTCCACGCTTTTACCCGACGTCAGAGAATCGAGCGCGTTGGCGAGGAAGTTGTGGATCGCCTCGGGCCGCGACGAGTCGATCCCGTACTGATCGTCGATTCGACCTTGGTAACGAATCGTCAGGTCGCGATCGAGGACGAAAACCTCGGGGGTTCGCGTCGCGGTGAAAGCGTCGGCGACCTTCCGCCCCGCGTCTTTCAAAATCGTAAAGGGAAGTTCATGCTTAAGCGCGTACCGGGCGATCTCTTCGAGCGAATCCTGCGGGTTCGAATCGACGCCGACGAACGCGACGCCGCGCTCGCGATAATCCTTCGATAATTGCGCCAGGCGTTCGACGTAAATCGCGGAGAGAGGGCATTCGGTTCCGATGAAAGCGACGACCGTGAGCGTGTTTTTCGACGCAAGTTCGACGAGCCTGTGCGACACGCCGGCGGGATCGGGGAGCTCAAAATCGGCCGCTTTTTTGCCGACCGAACCCTGCGGCGGATTTTCGCCCGCGTTCCCCGCGTG
>JAKBCQ010000674.1 GCA_021807585.1 Planctomycetota bacterium
AAGATATGGAAACTCAAGCATGCTTACGAGTAAAAATAATCGCGGGAGGTCCGCATCGGATCGTCGTCCTATTCGGATCGTCCCGCGCATGATCGCTTCGGTTGCTCGGTCTTTTCCAATCGTTCAGAGGCGAAGGAGAAACGCGAGGAGATCGGCCTTTTCGTTCCGGTTCAGCTTCGTCCCCAGTACGAGATTGAAGAACTCGACCGTGTCTGCAAGCGTGAGCAGCCTGCCGTCGTGCAGATACGGCGGCGAATCCTTGATTCCTCGAAGCGGGAACGTCTTGATCGGTCCGTCCGCCGACGCCATCCGGCCGTTGATCAGCACCGGCTTGAAGAATCGCTCGGTTCTTAGATTGTGCATGAGATTATCGGTATAATACGGCGGAGCGTGACACGCCGAACATTGCGCCTTGCCGAAAAAGAGCTTCTCGCCGCGGATCTCGTTCTCCGAGGCTTGCGCGGGATCAAGCATTCCCAATACGTTAAGCTTGGGCGCGGGAGGAAAATCGAGCAATTCCTGGAATTCCGCCATCGCGTGGACCTGACTTCCTCTGTCAAGTATGTTCACACCTTTTTTCACAGCGATGACGGGATCGCCGTCGAAATACGCGGCGCGTTGTTCGAACTCGGTAAAATCCTCGACGGTTTTGAGCGCGCGCTGAGAGCCGAACAACCGCTGAACGTTGACCCCTCGGAGCGAGGGGACGTCGAGCCGATGGCGGAACTCCTGGGGTCTGATGTCGCCGACAAGGTGCGTCGCTCCGTTCGTATGTCCGTTCACGTGACAATCAAAACACGTCACGCCTTTGCTCGCCTTAAGCGTGCGACGATCGTCGGTTTGATTGAACTGTTGTTGCGGAAACGGCGAGAGCAAAAGCCGTAAACCGTCGAGCTGCTTGGGATTCAAAATACCGTTGAATAAATCATAATAATTGGCAATGGTTACAACCTGATGTTTGGATACGTCGCCCAGGTCGGGTCTCGTCGTCAGGTAAATAGCGGGCGGAAAATCGGGCAGGAACCGATCGGGAATGTCGAAATCGAGATCGAACCGCGTCAGATCGCGTTCTTCTTGTCGTATGATCTCATTAATATGTGAGAGAGGAAACACCATTCCCCCCTCGGGATGATTGGGGTGAGGGAGCGGGTAAAAGCCCTTGGGCCAAGAATTTGTGTCGCGGATTGTCGCGGGGGTTTTCGCGGCGAGCGTTTCCCAGTCGATCCCTTCGGGAAGCTTGACGCGCGTTCCCTCCTGGATCGGCTTACCTCCCGACATTTTGACGGTTCGACTCGGTCGATCGCTCAGGTCGTAGCGTTGGGCGAGCAGATCCATCTGTCGTTTCATGATTTGCGGCTTCTCGCGTGTCATCCGATCGCGGACGGTTGCGAACGGCTCGCGATCGACGACGGGTGAGTAGCTCGAAGGCTGTTTGTCGTCGCCGCCGCGGAGCGGGCTCGACGATGCGAGCCAGGCCGAGGCGGCGATCATTGTAAGGACCGCGGCCGGAATGAAACGCGCGAATCCGACTCCGTATCGCATCATAATGCTCCTCAATGAAGTGACTTCGAATGCGCACGACCAGGACGCTCGGCTCGCAATTCCACGCGTCCTTGGTTCGATTGTAACGCGATTTCCCTCCCGATCGACCAGCGTCCGGCGCAAGCCGACGTAGTTCGATCGCGACGAAGCAGTTCCTCGCATTCGACCAATATGCACATTTCGGGCCGGCGGCCGGTCGCATTTCGATTGAAGCGGGAAACCACGATCTCATCCATGCCTTCTTATGTTCATGGTTTGAAACCGGGTCGGTCGCGAATTCGATCGTCGCTTCGAACAGGGATGAAACGATCGATCAGGTTCGATCATGTTGTGATGATCACGATCTATGTAGTTATTGTGTCGGCGGCGCGACGGGGGCCGGCGATTTTGATCGCGGTTTTGGGGATTGTCCGGGATCGGCCGCGTTCGGTTTTTTCTCGGCGAGAACCGAACGGACGTCGTCGACGACCCACGCGGGTTTGAGAAAGTCCAGGTTGTAAATTTCACGAATCCGCCCTCGATGATCGACGAGAAAGATGCGCGACGGGTGATCGAGAGCCCCGGTTCGATCGCGTTTGACCCACATCCCCCAATCGGCGATCGTTTTCTTAACCTTGACGGGATCTCCCGTAAGAAAATGCCATCGTGATGTGTCGATTTTGTACGTTTCAGCATATCGTTTTAACGTCTCGGAATCGTCGCGATCGGGGTCGAGCGTGATCGAGGCGAACTCGACCCCCTCGCCCCAGAGCCCCGCTTTTTCGAGTTTTTCGCTGACGCGCGTGAGCGCGAGAGTCGTCATCGGGCACGTTCCGGTACATGTCGTATAGACGAATGAAACGAGCACCGCCTTGCCGCGGAGCGATTCGAGAGCGATCTCATGACCGTTCGTATCGATGAGATTAAAATCGGCGGCCGCGCCGATATCGGCGAGCGTCGATGCTTCTGAAACGCCGATCCGCATCGATATTAAAAGTAAAAGCGTAATCATATAAAATTTCCGAACAGAAAAGGTCTTTCGGTCGCCTCGATCGATTCGTTCATCCTTAGTGTAGCGATTTCATCCGCTTTCGGCCGGCACGCGCGAGGCGGCGAACGGTGATGCGCGAACGTTCGAGGTCGATTCGCCGATTTGTCCGCCTCCGAATCATTCCACTTCGCTTCGCACTCGGTAGAATGTGTCGTGTCTCGCGATGTTTTTGATCTCAAACCGATCCGCCTTGGTTGAACGACACGAAAATGAACCCGCCTGGAGTCGCGAGAATTGACCGCCCCCCCTCCCCGATTGGGTTCTGGAAGTCTTATGAACAGTGACGCTCGGATACGGTCAACCTCAATGAGCCGGGAGAAAGTTCTCGGCGGGCACACGATCGGCTTTTGGTTGGCACGCCATTTGCTAGAAATTGTCTCGGGCAGGTTTGCTCGGATCGCCACTTTTTATTGTAACAACTTAACTGGCAAATAGTTAATTCCGATTTCGACAGATTCCAAGGAGATCTGTTTCCAGCGATTCGACGCGAAAGCTGCCAAAAACGGCTGCACTTTTGGCATCGACTGCCAAAATGACGGGCGAACGCGTGCCGAAAAATCCCAAATACCCACCGCTTGTTCG
>JAKBCQ010000675.1 GCA_021807585.1 Planctomycetota bacterium
GGATACTTGTATGTTCCATCAAAAAGGAAATCAGCGGCCCAAAGCCGAACCCCCTCGACGCCTCGTTCCAACCGCGGGAGATCTGGTGGCGGGACGCGATTTCGATTGGAACGACCGCGTCGGGATGATCCGCGCACTCAGCACTGGAAAAAATATATTTATACCTAATATTGGAAAACCGTTTGTTTGCGACGGTCCCGTTTATGGATTTCACGACTCTCAGTATTTGTACGGGGTGGATACCGGCCCCGTTCCAAACACCCAAATGGCCGCGCAAGCCTCGGGGAACACGCCGACGACCCGACCAATGCTCAAGGCGAATTTCCAGGGGGGTCCGCTCGTGCTGTTGGCCGCGGCGCGCAGCCTGGGAACTCCCGCCGCGGACACGTGGGTGAACCTCGCCGGTGTTCTCGATCGGTCGTGCCGACCCGAGAAACATTACGGAATTCGCACCTTCGGCGGCTTGCAACGCGCAATCTTTTATTCGGACGGTTTTCAAACAGGGGGCGCCGCGGGTCTCGGTGATTTTTGGGAAGGAAGTACCTACACCATCTCGGTCGCAATCCTCCCGTTCAACGGGGGATCCCCGTCGAATCCCTGGGTTAAAGGCGCCGAAATCATTGGATTCGGCAACTTTTCCGGAGGACATGACGCATTCCCCTGGTTTTTAAGAGTGATGAATCACCCCCAAGGATCGCCCGATCTCTTTTTCCAATTCCGCTACCGCGACGCCGACAATGTCGGTCACACCCTCCTCTGGCCGTTCCCCAAAACGAATCGCGTCATTCGCCTGTACATTATGGTCGATATCGACCGCGTTCGATTCGATCGCAACGTCGTCGTGTACATGGATTCGGGATCGGGTCCGAAAAAACCAAACTTCCGAGAAGCCGATCCCGGAACTCCCCACGTCCCCTTCTCACGCGGTTTTTTCACGCCGTTCTCAATCGGATACTTTGCATGCGTCTATAATCTTCTTGTCGATCCTCATCGCGCGAACGACGATTTCGTCCTCTGCGGTCTCCACATCGAAAACCGCTTGACTTACAAAGACGACGGCGCCGGGGGAATCGTCCGCGCCGATACCGGAGGTGCGATCAACGACGAATACGCCTTCTTCACCCCAAGAGAATCGACCGCGGGTCTGCTTCCGCTCGTCGCCAAGGGAGGGGCTTTACCCAACGAGATCGCGACGTCGTTCCAGGGGGGAGGAGGCGTCGGTTTCCTCCTCCACAATATCGATTCATCCGCATATCTGGGAGGAGCGGGGATCTACAACCTCTCGCTGTACGGCCAGCAACTTCACGGCGTCGGACATTATTACGGCGACGCGCTCGCCGTCGCGCAAATCTTGGGTTGCTACGTCCGAGGGTGTTCGCTCTCGGGAGGAACAAGCGCGATCCGGATGTGGAACACCGGCGGCAACGAATACTACATGCGCTTCAGCGACCTCCAACTGCAAGCCGGCGCAGCGGTCGTTTGCGGCCAGAACGCCGACGTCGCGTTCGACGAAGTCGAAATGATCATCGGCGCACGCGGCTACGGCTTCTACATGTCGGGATCGGGTTTACGGATCAATAAATTAAGAATATCAAATTGTTATGGATATGTAAGAAATCATATATTTTTAGATATGATTCCCGGTTCCAACAACCCCAATTCGCTTTTGGTCTACGATTACAACGACGACAACGAGGGCCAATCTTGGCCGACCGACGCCAACATCCGCGTCCACGACGCGTCTCGAGTCGAGATTCACGGAGCGTTCTTGGGAACGCTTCCCCTCCCCGGTCCGACGAATCCCGCGGGCTCGCCGTTTTTGGCGCTGGGGCCGATCGGCGCCAATATCCCCGGCGCCTCCAAGGGACACGTCGAGCTCGGCAACATCAACCCGTACGTCCGTCCGATCACCGGCGCCTCGCTCATCCGCGTCGAAGACCCCAATTGGAACATCCGCGTCCTCAACTCATCAGCTTTTAATGGTATCTACGGTTATTTGGACGATACGACGGGAGGACGCTGCTCCGCGCGGATCGAACACCTCGACCTGGGAGCAATCCCGCCGCGTTGGGGCGCGTGCTGGGCCGGCAAGCACGAAGTCTTCTCTCCCCCTTCGCCAGGACAATTCGCCGAATGGCGCTGTCTCGTCTCCGGAACCCACGGAACCGTGAACCCTCCCGTATGGACGGGGCTTTACCCCAACGTCGTCCCGGGCTCGAACCAAGCCGCCGCCTACGCGATGAATTACATCGGCGTCGCGGGGACGCCCTTCACCATCGGAGTCTTAATCGATTCACTTGTCGATTCCTTAATCCGAAGGCTCTTCGGAAAAGCCCCCTCAAATCCCCTCGTCACCCCCGCCGCGCCGCTCCACGCGGGTTTGATCGCGCTCTATCACGTCGCCCGCGGCGACCGCCGGTTCACCGAAACAAGCAGCCCCTCGATCCAACAAATTCGCATTCGAAATAATCCCGCAATCACCGGAGGAACATTCAAGCTATCCTTTAAAGGAAAATCGACCGCGCCGATCGCCGCGAATTCCCCCCCGGGCGGAATCGCTCAGGCTCTCGCGGCGCTCCCGACGATCGGCGAGGGCGCCGTCCATGTTGAAAATAACAATTATCAGTTCAACTCCTCGAATGAAGTCCTCATTACATTTAAAGGAGCGATGGGCGACGACGATCAACCCCTCGTCAAGATCGAGCCCGAAGGCTTGAAAGGAACCGGGTTTTCGTTCGAGATCGTCCCCCTGGCGCACGGCGGCGGTTACGGTCGAGCCCCGGTCTCCTTCAAACCCGCGACGCGCGGCGCCTCCTCCAACACCGCCGAGATCCGCTTCCCCAAGTCGACCGGCCCCTGGAATCAAAGTATGCCGATCCACTTTTGGATGCTCGCGACGGGCGCCCGACCCCAAACGGGATCGATGTTCCTCGCCGGCAAACTCGCCGAACCCGTGACGATTAAAAGCGGCGATCAACCCGGCCCGCGCTTCCCCTCGGGCTCGCTCGCGGTCGTCCACCGCGCGTCGGTTCAAGGCGGTTTCACGTATCACGCCGCCGATCTCATCCTCAACGCAATCCTCCTCGGAACGACGATCGAGCCGCCGTCGACATGGCACATCGGCTTATCCTCCACCCCACTCGACGCCTCGGGA
>JAKBCQ010000676.1 GCA_021807585.1 Planctomycetota bacterium
TGTCGAGGGTTCGCGGATCGAACGCGATGCGATAAGCGATCGAGCGTTGTTAGCGCGAACGCGTCGCGCGCGGATCGGTCTCCCGCTCGCACGCGAAGGACGAGGGAAAGCAATCGATCATTGTCGGAATGTAATGGTCGATCCATCGTTCCTTGTTCCGCAAGGGTGACGAATGCGAGCGTGTTTACGACCCGGATTATCGGAATCAGCAGATGGCTCATGATATCTCCGTGTTTGCCTGGAATCAAGTATGGATGTCCGAGCGAGCGCCGAGTCGGCTTCAACGTGGCGTCTCAATCGCGCCGATCTACTTCGATGGTCATAAGATCGGGCGATCCGATCTCGCCGACCTCGGAATCGATGCGCGTTCCTGGATTCGCCTGAACGCGATCAAAATCGAATTGGGGTTGATCGAACCATAAGGGAACGACCGCGATCATCCGAGGCGAGGGAGGGTCGACGCGATAAAGGCCGAATTCGCCCGTTTTCCAATGGGAAAGCCCCGCGGGAACGTGCGCCGTCTCGTCGACGACGAGGAATTGCCGGCCGATACAGTGTATTAAGAGGAATACATGAAAGACCAAGATGATCGCCAAAACGGGTCGACGATCGAAGATACGAGTCGTAATCGCATTTTTAGCAAATTGTTTTTGCACAGGTGTATCAACCCGAAGATATACCGAAGATATAAATCAGATCCAAGATAGCAGGACCGTCGCCGTACGTTGATTCGATTCTTTATTCCAGGCGTTTCCGTCGTCTGACGAGATATCGAACGATCAGGACGCAAATCACGACCGCGAGCGTTGCGAGAATCAGCATCAATCCGATATGGATTCGATTGAAAGCGAAGGATGATTTGACTTCGTCATTTCCTCCTCCCTGAATGTAAGTCTTTATAATATCTCCATTTTTCACGATATGTACGGTAACTCCCTTGGGGATATCGATATTCCGGAAAAAACTTTTAGGATACTCCGGATTAAGCCTCACTTTGTTGGTGATTATCGTCTTTGTATGCGATAAAATAATTTTATTTTCTTCTAAAGATAAGGCGTCGAATGAACGGATTTGGATTTCCATTGGATACCAAATATCCTTCAGGATCTCGGAGAATCTCACGACGCGACATTCCTCGACGGGATGTAATTTTGAATGGGAATATGCGTAGGAGATAGATCGCAATGGAAGATAGTTTCGATCATGAGCGAGCCAAATACGGCGCATGCTTCTTTTTGAGCGATCCTCCCCCTTCATCCACGTCTCGATTTCTATCTTTGAACAGCTAAGTAAGTCGACATCCTCATCACATATATAATTTATAGACATATCGTAATTTTTATATGAAACGGAATTTCTCAACGTCTCGTCGGCCGATAAATATTTCGATATAGGACATGAAATGTTCGCCGAATCCAGAAGTAGGATATGAGGAGTCACAATATTATTATAGTCGTCGTTGGAAATATTGGCGTTCGCCTGATTTTGAAGGGATATTCGCTTCTCCCCGTCGAATCCTAATAGGAACGAAAAATTAGTGATTTCGCCGGATATATTTGTGTACCGACCGGTCATGTTTCGGAAGATACACGGTGCAATGTGTACGTATCTTTCTCTTTCGACGAAAGTCGCCGTCGCTTCGGGAATGGTATTGATTTTACTGTGTAGTTTATAATGTTTCTCATAAAATATCTCAATATTCTCGTAAAGCTTTTCTTCGGCGCGAACGTTCTCTAAAACCCTTTCAAGTTTGTCGTCGACGGCGATACAAGTCGAGATTGAGTTGAGAACGAACAATCCGATCAAGATCGATGTGTTGGAAAGTCGCATAATAACTCTCTCTTGAAGCTATAAGATCATAGATGAATGTAATGATACGCGTTGGGCGTCAAACTTCGATTGACGAGTAAAGTTTGCAAGGTTTCCGACGAGATCCGGACGCTGTGAAGGTGCTGTTGATCCGTATGTTGTGAGTGCGGCGATTCTTCACTCGGTGCGCAACCTGCTCGGCCATCCTGGCTTGGCTCTGCATCCGACGATCGGATGAACACTCGGACCGGGATGCCGATCTCCTTCACCGCCATGTTCCGCCGACATTCATGCTTGGGGGAGTCTCTGTAATCGATCCTATCAAAGGTCCGTCGAGCTTCCCCGGGCGGGCAGTCGGCGTAACGGCTCGCTCCGACGTTTGCTTCCAAGTTGTCTTTCGCCGAGAGGACCTTCTCCGCTCGGCTGAAATTCCGAACGATCATATCGTGGATGAGGTGGGGGAAGTCCTTTCGAGTTCTTCTTTGGATGACAGTGACAATACGCCGGACTCGCAATGGCTCGCACATCACAAACCGGCGGCAATCCCCCTTACGCTCGTACTCGTATTCGAGAGGGGCGGATTCGCCGGAACGGGCGGTTTCGCGCTTTCGCACTTCGCCGAAGTCTTGGCTGCTCTCCTCGTCGATGAGGATCACCGGATTCCTCGGATCGGAGGAAATAATGCACAAGTAGGTGTAGATAACATCTTCCATCATCCGCACGATCTCGGCGTCTTCTTCGGGAGGGATCCACCTAGACAGGATGCCGTAAGACTGGATATCGCTTGTTTCAGCGCCTGAAGCATCGTCTCGGCGCCGATCAAATCGACATAATCCAGGACGATCATCTGGTATGCCGAGCGCAGCAAGGTCCATCAATACCGACCACGAGCCGGGTCGATACACGCCGAGTCGATTAATGTCTCCTCGATAGCCACATTGATCTTGATCTGGTCCGTGCGCGCGGCATGGGGCTTGTGATCGACCGAGGCTTCGAGACATTTGGTTTCGAATCGATTGCGGTCCCGAGTCGCCATCTTCGATGTTCAGCTCAAGGAATCGACGATGTCCGCGGCGAGACTCCGAGCATTCAAGGCGTCCGCCGGCAAGAGGATGCGAGCATGGAGCATCTTGCCGCCGGCAACCTTGCCTTTTGATAACAAGCGCTCCAATGCGGTCCGTTCCTCGATTTCGACAGCGACCAGGTTCTTTTTCATCGCTGTGAGACGTGATTTGAAGATCGTTCATCGGCCATATCCACAAGAATTAGAATTATGTTCATCCAGTCAATCTATGTTTGCCGATCCGTTGGCCGACACCCGATGAATAATGACC
>JAKBCQ010000677.1 GCA_021807585.1 Planctomycetota bacterium
GCGGGAAATTCAAACTCGATCACCGAATCGAGATTCGACGATTCGTTTTTTCCCGAGTCGTCGCGTCGAGATTTCTCACTCGAATCGTCACGGCTTTCATGCGCTCGAATATGTTCAGGTAGAATTGAATTCAGATCGAGCGGCGCGTCGAAAAACGAACCGGGAGCGGCCCGCGCGATCGCATCCGACGACTGCCCGGGAGCGCTCGGCGGCGGAACGAGAAGATCGGCGCCGCATTTGGGGCATTGAATTACCTGGCCGATCTTGGACGATCCCGCGCCGAGGAGCTGATTGCAGCGGTAGCAGCGGAATCGAATCTTAACGCTCGCCATGATCGCCGATCCCCTCAAAGACCCGAGCCTCTCGGTCAATCCGTTAAGATAATACCGGGAAACACACGGAGTCGCGAGACATTGAAGTTGGTCGCGCCCGCGATCCGTTCGTTAGGAATTCATGCGCGAGCGTCGCACGGGTCGGCTTGTATCGAGCGAATCGGCGTCAAATCGTTTTTTACTATAATAATAAATAGTTCGTATAAAAATGATACTGAATATTGCGATCGAGTCTTTCGACCGGCCGAACAAAAGGAGCGTCGTCGCGATAACGACGACGAAACCGAAGCAAATATAGAGCGGATGAGATGTTATTGTATCTGGAATCGCAAATTTCATGTTATATTTTGATCTAGAGATTTGAATTCACGTCGCATCGGGTCGTTCGCCGCGGCGCGCCCGGTTCAGCAGGTCGCGTACCTCGGGATCGGTCGTCGGGGTGAAATTCTCGTACCACAGGCCGACCGCGTGAAACGGCTCGGGTTTGATCACACAAACGATTTCATCGGCGACCGCTTGAAAATCGGAATCGACGCTCGCGGGGGCGACGGGAACCGCGACGACGATTCGACTCGGCGAACGTCCACGAAGCGATTCGACCGCCGATTTCATCGTCGATCCCGTGGCGATGCCGTCGTCGACCAAAATGACGATCTTTCCCTTCACGTCGGCGGGTGGAAGATCGCCGCGGAATTCGTTTTCCCGCCATTCGAGTTCGCGCCGTTCGCGCGCCTCGACGGCTTCGATCGTCCTTTGCGGAATGTTCAACGCCTCAATTATAGACTCGTTAAGGACAAGCGTTCCCCCCGACGCGATCGCTCCCATCGCGAGTTCCTCTTGTCCTGGAACACCCAATTTACGAACGACGCAAACATCAAGAGGCGCTTGCAAATGTCGAGCGACTTCAAACCCGACCGGCACGCCGCCGCGCGGCAAGGCGAAGATCAAAACATCATTACGATTTGAATAGATGGATAATCGCTCGGCCAATAAGGCGCCGGCTTGACGACGATCGGCGAATCGTACGTATCGGGTTTTTCCTCGCGGCATATTCCCTCCCGTCGCGTTGTTCGCGAAATCAACCGTCGTTTCAGTATCGCCTCTTCGCACCGCCGAACATAGATCGAAAACATACATTTACTTCTAATCATCTATTTATTTATTTGGTTATTAATCCCTCAACGACTCCGCGATCGGTGACGCTGAAAAAATCGCCGCGACCGCGGGGGGGGGCGCGGTCGCGGCCTGGAGCGATCGGCGTGATTGAACCGAGCCGTTATGCGTGATTAATCGGTCGGTCCCCACGGTGCGATCGTGATCAGGTTTTCCACATGCGTGACGCCCGGCGCCGAGTAGGCGGCGCGTTCGGCTTCTTGGCGTTCCGCCCACGAACGGACGGCGCCGTTGAGAACGACCTTACCGTGCCGCGCATCGACTTCGATCTGATGTGCGTCGAGGTTCGCGGCGCGTGCGAGCGCCTCTTCGATCCGGGTCGCGATTTGATTCGCAGGGGTTTGCGGGCGAAGCGTGATCAGATTGGTGATCCCCGTCACGCCGACAAGTGAACGGACCGCGTTTTCGGCGGCGACGCGCTGGAATTGCCATTCGAGCTCTCCCTCAAGCGTGATCCAGCCCTTACGGACGCTCACTTTGATATGATCATGAGGAACTTGAATGTTCCACGTCAGCGCGTCGATCGCGGCTTTGGCGAGATCGGTGTCGGTTTTTTGCCCGTGTCCCGGGATTCGGATCTCGAGGTCGTTGGCGACTCCTCGAACGCCTTTGATGCGCATCGCGGCGTGTTCGGCGGTCGCTTTTTCGTGGTATCCGGCGACGAAGCCGCGGAGAGTCGCGATTCCGTCTTCGACCGTGACGCCGATTCCGGCGGCGTCGACGCTCGGTTCCCATCGGAGCTCGTCGAGGATGTCTTCTTGAAGATCGGCGTCGGTCTTCAAAGCGATTGTGGTTTTCATGGCGTATTCCTTTGGATGCTGAGACCGCGGCGGCCATATCCGTAAGGCCGCCGTGAAGTTCGCGCGGGAGCGATTCCATTCTGATGAAATTCGTACTTGAATTTCTCTCAATTCGTCGTCCCGCGCGATCCGGGGTGGGCGTATTCGTCGGCGTGATCAAAATGTTCACGCGCTGGTTGATTGTTAATCTTTAATCTCAAGCGTGTGGACCTTGTCGCGCGGTTTGAGCGGCGGAGAGAACATCGCGATCTCGAGAACTCCGTCGCGGAACTGCACGTTCGCCTTGGTCGCGTCGATCCCCTCTGGAAGCGGAATCACGCGGCGGAATTCGCCGACGTGCGTTTCGTTATAAACATAGCCGTCTTTGCTTTCGTGTTTCTCCTCCTTGCGTTCGCCGTGGATGACGAGCGTTTCACCATGAACCTCGACCTTGATATCGTCTTTGGCCAGACCGGGCAGGTCCGCGCGGACGACGAATTGGCCGTGGTCGTGGGTCACGCGGATACGGGGCGCCCACGGGAAGGATTTGACGCCTGTCGCTTCGCTCGGCTGCGCGGTCGCGACGGCGGGCGCCATCCCAAAGTTCTCGAGCATCCGGTCCATCTCGTCGAGGACCGACCGCCATGGGGAGAAAGGGACGCGGTGAAGTCCAAAAGTCGGGAAGAAACCGCGTGCGGCGAGCTCGAACGGATCGGTCCGTTTCCGAGCCGGCGTTTCGGTTTCACGACGTTCGGCGGTTTTGAGTTCGGCCATGATCGTTCTCCTATTTATCGATCGTTTTGAACCCGGCTCGGAACCGATCCGGGTCGAAACGGTCTCGACATTTCACGAT
>JAKBCQ010000678.1 GCA_021807585.1 Planctomycetota bacterium
ATTTATTGGAATTATGAACACGGATGGGCGTCGTTTTTATTTCAGGGGGGACGCGCGGCGGGTTCGGCGTTGTTCCGGCCCGATCTCGTGGCGCGGGCGATCGGCGAACAAGCTCTTTATCTATTGCCCTGGATCTGGTGGCCGCTCGTCGTCGCGCTGGTTCATGGGGTTCGGTCGGCGACGCGGCGCGACGGGTCGAACGAGCGATTTCTGACGAGCCAGTCGATCGTTCCGCTGCTCCTTTTCGGGTGGGTCGCTTCGCGCGGGAGGGTTCTGCCGCACTGGTCGCTGGTCGGCTTCGTTTCGATCTTTCCCTTGCTGGGCGCGGCGCTCGCCGATCGGCTCGCGAGCGAACCAAAAAAACTCAAAACCAAACTTATCGCCGCGTGCTTATTACCAGTTTTATTTATATTAACATTTATAACTATAACTTCAAGTCGATTATTGGAAGGGGCGAAGCTGGGACGCGTGGGGGAGATCGCGGCGAGCGCCGATCCGTTGTTGGATCAGGAGGGTTGGAGCGAGTTGAGCAGGGTTCTCAGGGATCGCGGGTTGTTAAACGATCCCGCGGTATTCCTGGTGACGACGCGGTGGTATCAGAGCGGCCAGCTCGCGTATGCGACCCGTCGCGGGGGGGATATCGCGTGTTACAGCGCGTTCGACGCGCGTGGGTTTGCGTATTGGAGCAAGCCCGAGGAGTGGGTGGGTCGCGATGCGATTTTGGTGACGGTCGACGATACGACGACCGATCCCGAGCAGATGAGGCCTTGGTTTGATCGGATCGAGCCGATCGCGCAGGTGACGCTCGAGCGATCTGGGAAGCGGGTCCGGACGTTGAACGCGTTTCGGTGTGTGCGTCAGCGGGTTCCGTTTCCTTACGCGAACGTCTCGGCGCGGGAGATTCGTCGGCGGGTGATCGCGGCGAAGACGAGCGAGCGAGCGAGCCGGAGATGATAACGGCGGGGTTCGAAAGGACTGAGATCGCGAGCGATCCGCGTTGAGGCGTCGCGATCGCGTGGATCGACCGATCGATCGGTTTCGGCGATCTTCGAATTTCGTCGCGGAAGGTTAGCGGTCTTCGCCGCCTGACGTTGCTAGAATACAGCTCGAACGAGAGTCCCGGATCTGCGAGGGGATCATGATCGCGCGCGACCGAGAGAAAGACGAGGAGGATGTCGGAGCGCTGTCCGCTGCGGACGCGAGCAAAGGTCGCGCGTCGAAAGTGATCGGATTATACCAGATTATGCTCAAGCGAGTTCTTGAGCATTTTTTTCCCGAGGGTCGTCTTGATCCCGCGGAGGATCGGAGTTCGATCGAGTTTGAGTGGGGTGTGAGGCGGGCGAATTTTGTGATCGGCGAGGATCCCGACGGATTGGGGGTTTCGATCGAGTGGTTCCGTTCGCGTTATTTTTTTCGGCCGACGAGTCCGACTCCGTTTTCGGCTTCGGAGCGGCGGTTGATTCATGTTGCTGCGCACGTGCTCGACGCGAGATTTCGGACGATGTTCGATCTGGGATCGGCGACGCGTCCCGAGTTGTTTCATTACGCGGTCGAGGATTTCGTCGTCGGCGAGTTTCTCAGTCCTCCCAATTTATTGCGGATACCGATCGCGATCGAGACGTTACGAGTGGCGGCGTTATCGACGTATGAGGCGCGACGCGTGTCGACGGGTGTGATGCTGTTGGGGACGACGCATGATCCTTCATTCCCGAGGCATGGAGTGGCGGACGCGGCGACTCCGTTCGACATTCGTTTATCGTCGCTTAAAAGTTTTCATCGCCTGTGCGACGGCCTGCGGACGCTGTTTCTGGTGAATCGGGATGGGATGCTGGGGTCGGTCGTCGATGTGGCGAGGTGGTCGCGTCGTATGGAGCAAGCCGAGCCGAACATGGCGTGCTGTCCACGAATTTACGCCGATCACGCACGAGCAACTTTATCTGGCCAACATATCGGCATGGTATTAACGCCGTGGCAGGAGATCAAGGTGTTCGCGGGGGGTCAGTTGGCGTTCGCGTTCAGCGACGCGCGGTGGCGGCTGCTCGATATTTCGGCGAAATTCGCGGTTTGGAAGCAATCGGTGGGAGAGACGACTCCTTCGGATCTGGCGGATCGGATTTTTCACGCGGCGCTCAATTTAAGTGAAGATCATATTGGAGCGTTGTTTGTGATGCTGCGCGATCCCGAGAGATCGTTCACGCGGCTGGTGGCGCCTGGGGATCGGATTCAAGACGGGTCGGGAGAGGCGCCCGACGAGACATCGGAAAACGACGCGGGATTTCATAGTTTTTCGTCACAGGCGATCGCGGGGAAGCATTTGTTGCATCAATTGGTGAAAGATCAGAACATCGACGATATGGATCCCGCGGTTTTGGAGGCTTTGGCTGGGGTCGACGGCGCGGTCGTGACCGATCGTCGCGGCGAGCTCTTGTCGTTCGGAGCGATCCTGCGGATTCCACCCGAGACGATGCTCCCCGCCCGCGCGGTCGAGGGGGCGCGGACGACGGCGTCGCTCGTCGCTTCGTTCCACGGACCGGTGCTCAAGGTCAGCGAGGACGGGTTTCTCACGATGTATCTCGGCGGTCGACGCATCTGGGAGATTTAATTCGTCGAAACTTGGTTCGGCCCGCAAGAGATTGATTGCCGTTCGACCGTCGGGGCGCGATAATCCGGTTTGATCGCGCGGACCATTCGCGATATTTTATTGTTTATATGGAGTATTGATATTATGACTCATCCGATTCGCGTCGCCGTGACGGGAGCGGGGGGCCAGATCGGCTACGCCTTGATTTTTCGGATTGCTTCGGGGGGGATGTTCGGCCCGGATCAACCCGTTTCGCTCAGTTTGCTCGAAATCACTCCGGCGCTTCCCGCGCTCAACGGCACGCTGATGGAGCTTGAGGATTGCGCGTTCCCGTTGCTCGGGGGCGTGATCGCGACCGACCGCGCCGAGCAGGCGTTCGCGGGAGCGGATTGGGTGATCCTCGTCGGCGGTTTACCGCGTAAAGAGGGGATGACGCGCGGCGATCTGATTCGAGCCAACGGGCCGATCTTCACGACGCAAGGCAAGGCGATCAACGACGCCGCGGCCGCGGGGGTGCGGATTCTCACGGTCGCCAACCCGTGCAAT
>JAKBCQ010000679.1 GCA_021807585.1 Planctomycetota bacterium
CCTTATCTCGAAGCGCGCGAATGAGATCGAGACGGGGAGCGATTTCGTTCGGTTTGAGCCGAATCGCCGTGCGAATCTCGGCGATCGCCTGATCAATCTTGCCGAGAGAAACGAAGGGATCGGCGCCGTCCACCCGGGCGCGGAACTTGTCGCCGGGAGACGATTCGATACCGTCCCCGGCTTCGCAAATCGCCGCCGCGATCACAATCGGTATAAACGCGGCGGCCAAATGAAAACAACGAATCAACAACCAGGAAAGGCGTTTCGCTTGATCATATCGCGGGTTTCGCATGGCTGTTAAGCGATCGCGTGGTGAAGCGGAACGCCCCCTGGAACGAACGGGATCACCAGGCGAAGTGCGCGAACGCCTTGTTCGCCTCGGCCATACGGTGGACGTTTTCGCGGCGGGTGATCGCGGCGCCTTCGCGATTGTAAGCGGCGATCAGTTCGTCGGCGAGTTTGATCGCCATCGGCCGACCCTTCTTCTCTCGCGCCGCCATCAGAATCCAGCGGATCGCCAACGTTTGTTGACGCACCTTGTTGACCGGCATCGGCACCTGGTACGTGGCGCCGCCGACGCGCTTCGACCGGACTTCGATCGCGGGCTTGACGTTCTCAACCGCGCGGTTGAACACGTCGATCGTCGGCTCGTTGGGAAGACGCTTCTCGATCAGCTCGGCCGCGTCGTAAAATACCTGCTGGGCGACGGTCTTCTTGCCGTCGTACATCAGACAGTTGATGAATTTGCTGACGAGCTTCGACCCGAACCGAGGATCGGGACGAAGCTTCTCGTGGCTGGCGGTAAACTTGCGGGCCATGTTCGGTAAAAATCCTGCTCGTCGACGAGTAAAACCGGTCGGCTCGAAGCGATTCCCGTCGCGCCGCCGAAATTAAAAAAGCAACACGTAATTACTTCTTGCCACCCTTGGCGGGCGCGGCGCTCTTCGCTTTGGCGCCGTATTTGGAGCGAGCTTGTTTGCGATCGGCGACGCCGAGGCAATCGAGCACGCCGCGAACAATATGATAGCGCACGCCGGGCAAATCACGCACCCGCCCCCCCCGCACGAGGACGATCGAGTGCTCTTGAAGATTGTGACCCTCGCCGCCAATGTAAGCGGTGATTTCCTTGCCGTTCGAAAGCCGTACCCGCGCCACCTTACGGAGCGCCGAATTCGGCTTCTTGGGCGTCATCGTTTTGACCTGAAGACAAACGCCCCGCTTGAACGGACATCCCTCAAGCACCGGCGACTTCGTCTTATAGTTCACTGGCCGGCGTGGTTTGCGGACAAGCTGATTGATCGTTGGCATAGGTTCGGTTTACGGTGACTCGACCCCGGTCGTTGTTCCCTTGGAATTCCTGGGCGCCGAACCGGGGAAATTGAGCGCGGGGCCATGAAAAAACGACGACGACCGGGAGTTTCCACGTCCGGCCGACCAAGGCGAAAACACTATCCTACCAATCGCCAACCGCGTGTCAACGCGCTCGATCCGATTTTCTTCGCCGAACCGGGCGTTCGCCCCGGACTAAAATCCATTACAATTCCCGTTCCCCTATCGCGACCAAAGAGGTCGAATGGCGCGGGGTTCGGTCGCAAACACGGGGCGAGGAGGCGCGGCGTTCGTGGATGAGCCGGGGATGTCGGTCGCGATGATCTACGACATGGACGCGTGCCGCTGGCCGACGGGGGTCACCCGACACGCCTTGGCTCAGCTCGAGCGGCTGGCGCGCCGACCCGATCTTCGCTTCCGATTCATCTCGGGTCGAATCGGCGAACCCGACGGTCTCGCCTATTGGGAAAAACTGGGATCGATCGACCGCCGCGAACTCCCCATCCGAGCACGCGACGCCCTCCGCTACTGGCGATTCACACGCTTCCCCACAATCGACTTCTGGGCCGGAAAAGTCGACTGGGTCTACGTCCCCTCCGAATGGGCGATCCCCACCAAAAAGGCCAAACTCGCGGTGACAAGCCACGACGTCCTCCAGGTCGTCCGACACGACTCGCAACGACGCGTCGAACAGCTCAAACGTACCTTCGCAGCCGCCGATTTGATCTTATCGGTTTCACAATTCAATACAGACCGATTCTTGGAACAATTCCCCGATCACGCCGATCGGCTTGAATACGTCCCCAACGCCGCCGACGACTTATTCTTTGAATCCGCCACCGCGGACGAACGAAGCCGCGTCCGGAGCGATCTCGGCATCCCCGTCGGTATGCCGTATTTCCTTTCGGTCGCAAGCTTTCAGCCGCGGAAAAACCTCCCTCGACTCGTGCGGGCCGCGGCTCGGATCAAAGAGGTCGAACGCGGCGAGATCGCCGTCGTGCTCATCGGAGCGGGCAACGACGACGAAGCTCGGCCCATCCGCGAAGCCGTCGCCGCGGCGGGCCCCAAAGCTCGAATTCGCCTACCTGGATATCGCCAGGGCGAACTATTACGCGCCATCTACGCCGAATCGCTCGCGCTCGTGTTCCCCTCGGTCTGCGAGAGCTTCGGAATCCCCGCGGTCGAGGCGATGGCGCAGGGCGTTCCCGCGGCGCTCGCGAATTCAACGGCGCTCCCCGAGACGGGAGGCGACGCGGGTTGGTATTTCGACCCCGAAAACGAAGAATCGATCGCCGCGACCCTGCGAGACCTCCTCGCCGCGGGCGCCGAACGCGATCGACGCGTCAATATCGGCCGCGATATCGCCCGCCGCTACCGCTGGGACGATTCCAATCGATTGCTCGTCGAAGCGCTGAGAAAACGCCGTTGAGATCTGCTTTACAAGTAATTTATATATCGTGATCGTTCTTTATATTGTCTGTTTGAATTGTTTTCATAATTTCGGATGCGAGATATACTCGATCGCGCATCTTACCGGTGATCTCTTTGAGGATCCCAATTAATTCGAGAGTATATATGTGGTTTTGTGCCGTATTATACGTAACCCTCAACGCGGCTTCGATCATTTTGGCCGTCACCGCGGGTGTATCAAAAAGCATATCGATAATTTTGAGCAAGGATGAAGAGCGAGATCGCTTGTGAATGTCGGTTTTATATCGATCCCAAAGAGTCAACAAAGCGTTACATCGGCCGATCGCGATCTTCGACCGTTCGGTCACCCCTTCAAGGAAAAAA
>JAKBCQ010000680.1 GCA_021807585.1 Planctomycetota bacterium
TTGGTTTCCTCGCGATCGCGTTCTTCCTCTCGGCGTTTTCGCGGTCGAACGCCGACGACGCGGCGCGGGTCGAGATCGCCCCGTTCGTCGGCGACGAGACGATCGCGGTCGTTCGCCTCGATCTCTCTCGGCTCGAGCTCGGCTCGTTTGTGAGCGCCGTCTTCGGCACAAACGTTCCCGACGATCGCATCAACGAGACGACCGCCGCGGCCGATGCTCGAATCAAGGCGCTTAAACAACTTGGCGTCAAAGACGTGTTTATTCTGATCGATCCCGACGACTTACCGGGCCCTCCCGTCGTCGTCGCGATTCCCGCCGCGGGCGCCGACCTCAAGGCGATCGGAGCGTTGCTGTGCGGAGGAGATAAAAACGTCGGGAAGTCTCCATTCACTTTATCCGTTTGCGCGATCGTCCAAGATCGAGTCGTCGCGGGGTCGAACGAGGGGATTGAACGGATTAGGACGCGGACGCCTATCGACCGTCCCGAGCTTTTCGCCGCGCTCGCCGCGGCGGGAGAATCCCCCGTCTCGATCGCGATCGCTCCGAGCCGGCTCCAGCGGCGGATCCTCGACGAGATGGTTCCGACATTTCCCAAGGAGATCGGCGGCGGATCGATCGAATCGGTCACACACGGAATCCAATGGGCTTCGCTCGCGCTCGTCGCCAATCCCAAGCCTCTCATTCATGTCGTCGTACGGGCGCGCGACGCCGAATCGGCGAACCGTTTCGTCGCGATCGGCAAAAACGCATTTCAATATCTAAATAAAATTACCCAAAATCAACCGCCGATCGCCGCGATGATCAAGGATCTCGCCTCGATCGAGCCCAAAATCGAGGGGAATTCGATCGCGATCACGGTCGAGCTCGAACGCGTTCGTTCGATCATCTCCACTCCGCTCCGTTCGGTGCGCGCCGCGTCGGGGCGATCGCAATGCGTGAATAACCTCAAGATGATCGGCTTGGCGATGCACAACTTCCACTCCGCGAACGATACGTTCCCACCCGCGTTTTCACATGATAACGCAGGCAAGCCTTTATTGAGCTGGCGCGTTCTGATCCTTCCCTATCTCGATCAGGAGGCGCTTTATAAAGAGTTCAAACAAGACGAGCCGTGGGACGGCCCGCACAACAAGGAGTTGATCGCCAAAATGCCCGCGGTTTACGCGTGTCCTTCCGCAAGCTCCAAACTCGCCGCGAGCGGCAAAACGACTTATGTCGTCCCGCGCGGCGAAAAGACGATTTTCCCGGGCGCCGAGGGGATTTCGATCAAGGCGATCACCGACGGAACGTCGAACACGATTTTCGTCGTCGACGTTCCCGACGATAAAGCCGTCGTCTGGACCAAGCCCGACGATTGGGAGATCGATCGTGATTTCTCGCCGATGGATTATCTGAATCATCACGGCGAGGGGACGCCCGCGGGCTTCGCCGACGGCTCGGTCCGCTTCTTCAAATCGACGATCAAGCTCGAGGTGCTCCGAGCGTTATTTACGAGAAACGGCGGCGAGGTGATCAACCAAGACGACTTCTAACGCGTGAAATGACGCCGATCGATCGGGCGTTCGCGATCGGATCGAAATCCGGTCGTCGATCGCGGCGCCGATCTTGCGAGAACGTGTATTTGTTACGGCGAACCTTCCGGCGACTCATATTTATATCTTTATACTCCATACAACATATTGATAAGAGGCTCGTCGGGAGGCTCGATCCGCAATATATTAAAGCAATAACAAATGAGAGTTCGGTTCGCGGGGAGGCTCGCGCCGGCGAATGCGGATTCGTCGACCGCTAAGGCGCCGAAAAAAGGTCGCTCGCCGATCCGATCCGTTCTTCCGCTTAATGCCTTCCCACATGATTGCGCAATACGCCCAGACGTTCGATCTCGACCTCCACAAGATCGCCGGGTTGCAGCCATACGGGGGGCTTCCGCGCCATCCCCACCCCCGGCGGAGTTCCCGTGAAGATCAAATCGCCCGTTTCCAACGTGAAGATACCTGAAAGATAAGCGATGATTTGATCAATTTGAAAAATCATCCGCCCCGTGTTTGAAGCCTGCATCGTTTTGCCGTTGAGTTTAAGCGAAATCGCCAGATCGTGCGGGTTTGGAATTTCATCGGCGGAGACGAGTTCGGGCCCGGTCGGCGCGAACGTGTCGAACGTCTTCCCCGCCATCCACTGCTTGCCCGGCTTGTTAAGCTGCCAATCGCGCGCCGAAACGTCGTGCCCGACCATATAGCCCGCCACATGCAAATAAGCTTGATCTTTGGGAATGTGTCGTCCTCCCGCGCCGACGACGACGACGAGTTCGGCCTCGTAATCGACCTCGGAGCTCGATCGCGGCAGGACGATCTCGGCGTGATGGCCGACGAGCGACGTCGCGTATTTGCTGAAGAGAACGGGCTCGTCGGGAATCGGCATACCGCTTTCGGCGGCGTGATCGCGGTAATTAAGCCCCAGGCAAACGATCTTGGCGGGATCGGGGATCGGCGATTCCAGCGTGACGGTCGCGGGATCGTACCGCTTGGCACGGGGCGACTCCGCGGCGTCGATCACCCGCTTTCGTCCCTCGCCGTCGAGCGCGATCATTCCCCGCACCGTCACGGGAAGCTCGGGATCCGCCGAATGGACGTCGATATACGACTGATTTAGAACCACGCAACCGCGCGGTCCACGATCGGTTCGAACGCTGACCCAACGCACGATGGGATACCCCGGTTTGCCGAATTTACTCAATGTCTCAACGGATTCGATCGGCTCGCGGCGGCCTGCCGGCGCGAGGTTTTGGTACGATAGCCGGCGCGAGAGGGATCATCCAGTGGGTCGTGTGAAAAATCGACGAACCCCCCGGCGACCTCTTGCTCTTATTCCATTTATATCATCATGTCTATTTCTCGGGATATAATTAGCCATCTGATTCATTGCATATTATTATTTTATGAAAAACGGGATCGCCGCGGCGTGCGGGCCGCGACAATCCCGCCGGGTCCGACGGCCGAGAGGGCGTCGGAGAGGATGAGAGGAGTGGATATCGGTTTGTTTTTATAAACCACTCATATCGACAACCTCTCCTCCGGCGTGGGTTCCGACCGCGTACCAGTTGATGTAATTGACGCTGCTCTTGA
>JAKBCQ010000681.1 GCA_021807585.1 Planctomycetota bacterium
ACTCATCCGGGAACATATATCATTCCCGGGTTCCCCCAAAGTTATGTCGCCCAGCCCGCGTGGATGACGCAACAAGGCTGGGTCACCGGCTGGAACATTCAGGACATCGCCCTCAACTACAACAAAGCCACCGACACGCTTTCTGTCGGTGTTCAAATGTATAATAATACCCCCGCGGGGAACGTCGACGGCAACGGCCTGCCTGGTCAACCCGACCCGCGTTTGGTTGCGCAAGGGGGTTCCGACCCGGCGCATATCGGCGGCTTGGGGTCGATCACGATCGGCATCGACACCAACAACGGCGGCCATGCGACAGTCGTCGCGGGGATTCCGGAATTCAAATATCCGACGGGGGTCGCGACGGGTTTGGACGGATTCGCGGTCGCGCTTCGCAATCCCAACTCGGCGCCCTACGGCAGCATGCAGGCTCAATACGGCCAGATCCTTACCAACAACATGGGGAATCTGGCGTTCGACCCCTCGGCGCAACACCCCGGGTTTGAATTCACGATCAAGAATTTCAGCCAACTGCCGGGTTTGAACCTCGCCAAGGGTTTTGGAATCTCGGCGTACGCGGGATCGCCCAACGACGTCGTCGAGGGGAAGGATTACATCCCCGAGGTGCACATCGCCAGCCTCAGCGGACCGCAGGCGCAGACGATTCCGGAGCCCGCGACGATGCTCGGTTGGTCGCTCGTCGCCGCGGCGGGTTATTGGCGCGCGGCACGGCGTCGCCGCCGAACCGACGCTTGAAACCAACCCTCCGAACAACACATTCCGTTCGTTCATCACCCACCTTGGCGCGGAAACGGGACCCGAGTTTCGGGTCCTGTTTTTTTTCATCGGCCGACGAGACGCCGCCGATCGCGCCTTTTCCCGCGCCTTCGCGCCGTGCGTCGATCCCACGCCGATTGAAGGCAGACTCGCCGCGATCGAGAACCCTTCGCGCAACCAAAATCCTTCCGCCGCCGTCACGCACGGTCGATTCGTCAAGCTTTCACTTTGAATCAATTCTAACAATATTAAATATAGATTTTATTAATTGATTGAATGATCCGCGGCGGCGGAATCGACTCGCTCGCTCGCTCCCGGCGGCGATATCCCCTCAAATAGATGCGCAATAATGTGATCGGCGAGATCATCGGGCCACGGCTGAGGCAGGTTTAAAAAGATCTCGCGCATCATCCCCGCGAACGCGAGCACGGCGATTTGGATCCGCGTTCGGGGCCGATTGCGCATCCCTGGAACGCGCTCGACCAAATCGGTGACGATCCTCAAAAAGCGATCGCGATTCGGCTTGGAACCTTTCGACGACGAATCGCACATCGACTCGGCGCGCTGAACGAGCTCGAATAAATAGCGATTCCGCGCGAAATAGACGACCGACTCTCGAACCAACACCTCGAACTTCCGCTCGGCGGGTTCAACCTCGGCCAAACTCGCGTCGATCTTCTCAAGCAATCGATCCATCCCGTCTTCAACCAAAGCCAAATAAAGAGCTTCTTTATCCTTGAAATGTAGATATATCGTTCCCTTGGCGACCCCGGCGCGGAGCGCGATCGCGTCCATCCGAACCTCATGATAATGATGCTCGGCGAACAGCTCCGCGGCCGCGTCGATTATCCTCCGCCGCTTCGCCTGATTGACGGTTCTCAATCGAAACCTCATAAAAAAATATGAGCAATAGAACGCGGATCGGCGAATCCCCCCGATCGAATCGAGGAATCTACCGCAACGCGATCCACTCGCTTCAATACCGCTCGCAACCCCCAAACGCAACTCCGGTTCGACGATTGCCGATCGCTCCGCTCGATCCGATTTTAACAAAAATGACAAATTCGTCTTGCCGTCTTACGTCGAAAGAATAAACTGACTGACTAGTCAGTCTAGTTATCGCGGCGTCTCGATACCGCGATTCACGAGTCGTTGAAGACCCGATCAGGGTCTTCGGGCACGAGGAGATCGATCATGTCGGAACGCATTGAGCCGACCCCGGCCGAGCAGGGAGTTCCAACAAACACCGATCCGGGACGCGTCCCCGGAACCGCTCGGTCCGAGCACGCGGATCACGCCTCGCTCGATCCGGCTCAACCGATCGCTCCCCCGGCCGATACCAATCCGAAACGTCGCGGCCGATCGATCGTGAGATGGACCGTCGCGGCGGTCGCGCTCGCCGCGATCACCGGGCTATTTGTGACCAAAGGACTCCCCTGGTTCCGCCGCTCGCTCACGCACGTCTCGACCGACGACGCCTTCGTCGCGGGAGACACCACGATCGTCGGCGGCAGGATCACCGATCTCGTCGAGGAAGTCTTGGTGCACGACAACGATTTCGTCGAAAAGGGGATGACGATCGTTCGGCTCGATCGCAAACCGTTCATCATTACCGTTGAACAAATGCGCGCCGATCTTGAAAAAGCACGTTTAAATATCGATCAAATGACGGCGAATCTCGCCACCGCCGCGGCCGATCTCGTCCAGTCGCGCGATCAGGTTCGCGTCGGCCTGGCGGGCCTGCACGAGGCGTGGAGGGCGATCCAATCGCGCCAAGATCAGGTCCGTTACCGGATCGCCAGCCTGAACGCCGAAATCGCGGGCTGGCGATCGACCCAGGCCGATCTCGCGCTCGCGCTCAAGGAATATCAACGTGTGAAAAAATTGGTGGAACAACAAACCGCGACACAAGAAGAACTTGATCAAAAGTCGACGATGTATCAAAGCTCGCGAGAGAAAGTAAAAGCCGCCGAGCAAAAGGTTCAACAGGCGCGTGCGCTCCTGGCCTTGGCGCCCGATTACGAACACCCCGAGCGGATCCCGACCGATCTCGATCGCACCGACGCCGACGTTCGTCGCGGAGTCGCCGCGGGGCAGCAAATCATGGCGCAGCTCGGCGTTTCGTTCGGCCTCCTCGGCATGGACCCCGAATCGCTCCAAAAAGCTCTGCGCGAATTGACGTCGAAATCCTCGGAAGATTGGTTCGACAACGTTCCGACCGTCGCCGCGGCCAAGGCTCGCGTCGATCAGGCGCGCGCCGCGCTCGGCGGCGCCTCGTTCGATCCCGCCAATCCGTATGATCATCCCACGATCCGCAAAGCGCAAAAAGATCTCGAAGAAGCCGAACT
>JAKBCQ010000682.1 GCA_021807585.1 Planctomycetota bacterium
ACGATTGCGTTTGCATTTCTTCGATCCGCTCGCACGCTCGTCCCAACCCTTCCCGATCGCCCGGTCATTGCCGAAACTAACTATCTTCACGATATTACCCGTACCATGGATCGTCGCGCGCGTCGCGTGCAAAAAAAATAGGCGATACCGCCGTGTATTTGGGCTACGGATCATTTTAAACGGTCGAGTGGGCCCCGAACGGGGCTGCGATTGGCCCAATTTCTTTGACGTAACTTCATTAAAATGAATGTGTTACGTTATTCCATGATGATCGAGTGAAGCTGCGGCATCGGTTTTGCTTTTGGGTTAGCGGTAATCGTCGTTTGATTGAGTTCGCGAGTGAAATCGCCTCGATTGAACGATTCGAATCGGCTCGATTTCGGCATCGTCGTGCGTCCGAAATCGTCGAATTTATCGAAACTCTCCTCGGTCGACCCGACATCGCGAGACCAACACGATCATGAAGACGCCCAAACCCACTTGGACAAGCTTATTCGCATTTGCGGCCTTAGTATTGGCCGTACCCGCGGCGACCTTCGCCGACGAACCAACAACGGCGGCGACCCCGGCCGCACCGGCGACCGCGAGCGCATCGTCCGCTCCCGCCGATTCCGCGGCGACGACCGCGGCGCCCGCCGGCTCGACTTCGACGCCGACGGTCAACGGCGCCGATACCGCCTTCGTCCTCGCGGGGGCGGGGCTCGTGATGTTGATGACCCCCGGCCTCGGCCTTTTTTACGGCGGAATGGTGCGTCGTAAGAACGTGTTGGCGACCTTCCAGCAAAGCTTCATCCTTCTCGGCGTCATTACGATCCAATGGGCGTTGATCGGCTACAGCTTGGCCTTCGGGCCGAGTTCGGGCGCGCTCAAGCCGTTCATCGGCGGTCTAAGCTGGTTCGGACTCAACGGCGTGGGCCTCGAACCCAACGCCGATTACGCCGCGACGATCCCGCACTTGCTTTTCATGGTTTATCAAATGATGTTCGCGGTGATCACTCCCGCGCTCATCTCGGGAGCGTTCGCCGAGCGGATGAAATTCTCGGCGTATCTTTTGTTCACGCTTTTATGGGCGACCCTCGTTTACGATCCGGTGGCGCACTGGGTGTGGGGAACGGGGGGATGGATCAAGGAGATGGGGGCGTTTGATTTCGCCGGCGGGTTGGTGGTGCACGTGATCTCGGGAGTCGCGGCGTTGACGTGCGCCCTGTATATGGGGCGGCGGAAGGGATACGGCGAGGATCAAATGCATCCGCATAATTTGACGATGACCGCGATCGGTACGGGAATCCTTTGGTTCGGCTGGTTCGGCTTCAATCCCGGCAGCGCGCTCGCGGCGGGAACTTCGGCGACGATCGCTTTCGTGACGACGCACATCGCCGCGGCGAGCGCCGCGGTATCGTGGTCGGCGATCGAATGGCTGCACCGCGGCAAGGCGACGGTACTGGGCGCCTGCACGGGAGCGGTTGCGGGCCTGGTCGCGATCACACCCGCGGCGGGTTATGTCTCGCCGATGGGCGGTCTTTTGATCGGCCTGCTCGTCTCGCTCGTTTGCTACGGAGCGGTGATGCTCAAGAGTAAATTTGGATATGACGATTCGCTCGACGTATTCGGGATTCACGGCGTCGGGGGCGCGTTCGGCGCTCTCGCGGTCGGCGTCTTCGCGGTGAAGGCGATCAGCGGCGGTCCGTCGGGTCTGCTGGACGGGAACGCGGCCCAGCTTGGCAAGCAAGCGATTTCGCTCCTCGCAGCGGCGGCGTACAGCGGCATCGTGACGGTCGGGGTTCTCAAGGTCGTCGATTTGGTCGTCGGCTTGCGTGTTTCCACGGAATTCGAGGAAATCGGCCTCGATCTCAGCCAGCACGGCGAGCGCGGTTACATCATGGAGATTGACGAGTTGAGCTTCCCGGTCGATCGTCCCGCGGCGGCCGCGAGCGTCGGCTCGGCGTACGGAGTCGATTCGGCCGAGTCCGCGGTTCGCGAAACCGCGACTCGACCCGATCCCGTGGTCGCTTAAATCGCTCTTTCGCGGGTGATTCAGGTGGAACATCAAGGGCTCGCCGTCGCTTTTGACGGCGGGCCTTTTTTACGTCTCCGCCTGATCGATCTCCATAAAATAGAATAATAATACGATATCTATCTAAAAAATTATTTAAATCTAGATTAGTATTTTTGATTGTCGAGGTTCTTGATTCGACGCGTCGTTTGTTTAAGATCAACGGCTCTTGATTTCGATTGGGTTGTTTCATTCATCTGGGATCTGGATAGGATTGAAATCGGGTGAGTGAACAAGAACGATCCGAGCGACGAGACGATTGTCTCCGAGGCGACGCGGCGATTCCGTCGCATTCAACTCAGGAGAACGTCGCTCCTGGAACGTCGGGCGGCCCGAAGGCGATCCGATGGAATCGCGACGCGGTTGTGACGATTCAAGGAGGGGGGATATTCGGATTGAGTCTTCTCGGTCAGTTGGCCGCGGTCGTATACGGCAGCGAAAACGAGCGGGTTGAACCGATCGATATTCACGCGATCGCGGGCAATTCGGCGGGAGCGATCATCGCGACGCTGTATTGGGCGGGTCGAACGCCGAAAGAGATTCTGGATTTATTTATCGGGCTCGCATCGCGTCAGGAAGGATCTTCGAGTGCGACTCCGCGATCGATCGAGAGATTCCGACACGGCGATAAAGGAGGCGGACTCGCACGGATATTGACCGGCGACGATCGCTCCGCCGAGAAAGATTACGCTCGGTTGATCGATCTATTCGACGCGGTCGATCGTTTCAGCCGCCCGCGATCCAAAAGTTTAAAGAATCGAATCTTTTATTTGATCGGTATCCCGGCGATTTCGCCGATCGTCGGTCTTCTGATTTGGATTTTTCGATCGCGGATCGCGCGATACGGTGAGCTTTTAGCGCCCGTCCTGCTCGTCGGCGCCTTATTAATATTCACAGTTACGTTATGCAATTTATTCATTGTGATCCTTCGCGTTCGGTCTCTGTGGAGATTTCTGAAGACGAAAGGCGTTTTCGACGGGGATCATTTTCGATTTTTGATCAACAAGTGGTTGAAAGATTCGAATTTTTGTCGCGATTTCGTCGAGCGGGCGAGGCGATCGAAAACC
>JAKBCQ010000683.1 GCA_021807585.1 Planctomycetota bacterium
CACGTCGTTTCCTCGCGCCGACGACCAGTTCACCCGCTCCGCAATCCAGCGACGCCGAAGTTTTGATAACGGAATTTCATCGGTTCGTTTATCAATCTGAAAGCGCTCGGCGTGGCGACGCAGACGATCGCGATACACCTCGGGATCGGGCGCTCCCTCGGGACGCGTCGTCGCCGCCAGAAGAGCGGGAGCGGGCCCGGGGTCGCTCAATAACCGTCGAGCACGATCGAAATCGTCGATCGCGGGAAACCAGTCCGCAAGCCAATCGGCCTGGAATAAAGCGAGTTCGTGAACCGTCGCCTGCAAGGCGACAATCGCGGTTAATTCATCATATGGTGAAAATAATATTCCTTCTTTGATCAGGACGTTTTTCGCCTCGACGAAGGGGGCGGGGCCGATCGCGGCGATCAGGCGTCTTTGTCGCGCCTGGCGATCGACGAGAGATCGCCACGAACGCTCGGCGTCGATGCGATAGCGGGCCGCGAAGAGCCTGCGCCAGTAACCCAGCAGGACGGCGCCGCGAGGACGCTCCGAGAGCCGCCCTTCGTCGGGAAGCGCGAAAAGGATCAACGGATCGTCGGCACGTTCGGATTCGCCCGCATCGACGATCGCCGCGGCGGGGTCGCCGCGATCGAAGATCGACCTTGCGGTTTCGCGATCGATAATCACAGGGGTTCGATAAACGGCGCGAGGACCGAGAGCCGAGCGCAGCCCGAGCCGGCGAAGCGAACGCCGGATCAACCTGGGAGCGACCAGCCGCATCGAGGGGTCGGCGGCGTGGAGCACCCGGTCGAGCTCGGCGATCGTCACCGGCTCGGTCTGGAATCGCCCGGCTTCGCGCCGGTGACTCGTGGTCGCCATACACCCTCTTATTTCGTAAGGCTCGATGAACTCGCGACACGTTCCGCGGTGGAAAACGAAGCCGAACGGCGTTCGCCTCGCGTCATCGTAGCACGTCGAAGAGGGGCGGCGTCAGGTATTTTAAGCTCGGCTCGGTCGCGAGCCTCGCCCGCGGACAACCGAGCACAAACCGCTCGCCGTGCGCCGCGCGGCGAGTTTAAGCCGTACGTTACGCTCACGCGATCGTCGCGGCCTCGCGTCGCCTTCTCGCTGAACGATTCATTTTTGCATTTTTAATCATGGTTTCATCTGTATTCGCCACTTGATCGCGCAATCGTTCGAGCCAGCGCGTCAGATCGACGTGGGACGAACCTTCGAGCGTCCGCTCGAGCCGCGCGATTTGCCTAAGGATCGCGGCGCGTTCATCGTCAAACGATTCGTCGAGCCGGGCCCGACCGTTCAACAATTGGTGCGTCCGCGAAGCCAATTCTCGTATCACCGCTCCGTAGTCGTCCTCGGTGGTATTCGACCGCAATTCTGTCATGGATTCCATCTCAATAGTCCTGGGTCGACGCGCCCGGTATTCCGCTCCGAGCTTGGACACGCCGGCGCCCAAAGAAAATCGCCGCCGGCGAGACTGGCTCGGACGGCGGCGTTCCCATTGGAAGTATACGCCGTTTCCCCCGAGAGTCGACTCCAAACCCGCCTCGGCGAGTCGTTTTTGTGTCGTAAGATCCTGATAACTCTAAACTTGAAAATTCCCCTTCGGTCGCGGTGATGGACGGATCGGCCGGCTCGATGTACCATGCCCCGGTGATGTTCGGAACGAATCGACACCCGCGGATTCCGCTCGATGAAGATCACGATCGTCACCGAAACATACTTCCCTCAAGTCAACGGCGTTTCACGAACCTTGGGACAACTGGTAAAGTTCCTCGAAAGTCGCGGCGATCAGATTCAACTGATTCGGCCCAACTACGGCGAGGAACCCGAAGTCCCCAACCAGGTGCTCGTACACGCCGTTCCCTTGCCGTTTTACCCCGAGGTTCGCCTTCCTCCACCGACGTTCGGCGAAGTTCTTCCTGTTATAGACGCTTTTCAACCCCATTTGGTTCATATCGCCACCGAGGCCGTTCTCGGTTTGGCTGTTCTACGCCACGCGCTCAAACATAAAATTCCGGTCGTGTCGAGTTTTCACACCAATTTCGACCGCTATTGCGAGCATTATCAAATCGCCTGGGCGTCTTGGTTGATCCGCCGATACCTCCGCTGGTTTCATAATTCCACACTCGAAACATATGTTCCCTCACGCACAACGATCGCCGAACTTGAAGCTTACGGTATCGAACGACTGGCGCTCTGGCCGCGCGGCGTCGACGCCCGCCTCTTTCATCCCGATCGTCCAGGGCGCAATCGAATTCGCGAAAAGCTTGATTTTGATAGCAAGAATATCGTAATAGCTTATGTCGGTCGGATCGCCGCCGAGAAGAACACGCCTTACCTCGCCGAGGCGCTCGCGATCGCGGCGAGCGCTCGACCCGACGTGCGTCTCATCTTCGTGGGAGACGGCCCCGAACGCGGCGGTATCGAACGCCGGCTCGACGGCTGCGCACGGTTCGTCGGCTATCGCTCGGGAGAGGACCTCGCCGATCATTACGCCGCGGCCGATCTCTTCGCATTCTCGAGCCTCACCGAGACGTTCGGCAACGTCGTGATCGAGGCCATGGCTTCGGGACTCCCCGTCGTCGCGCTTGCCGCGGGAGGAGTCGCCGATTCGGTTCAAACCGATATCAACGGAATCGCGCTCGATCCCGCGGCGTCCCCCGCCGAATTCGCCGCAGCCGTTTTGACGCTCGTCGACGATAAGAACGCGACCGAACGACTTGCCCGGGGCGCCAGAAAATACGCCCAAAGCCGCACCTGGGAAGCGATCATGGGAAAACTGCGCGATCGGTACGCCGCGATCGTCGCCGAACACAAAACTCAATATCCGAAATGATTTTGAATCTATGAATATGAATAATTTGAATAATTTATGAATACTTACGACGTTGCGATTCTCGGAGGAGGGGCGGCCGGGCTTATGGCGGCGATCGCCGCGGGCGAGCGAGGACGATCGACGATCGTCCTCGAAAAGAACCGACGCCCGGGGATCAAAATCCTCATGTCGGGGGGAACTCGGTGCAACATCACCAACGCGCGCGGCCTGCACGACCTTTCGGTCGTCTCGGGACCAATCGACCCATTTTATGATCATTCATCTGCACGAGGAGCGCGG
>JAKBCQ010000684.1 GCA_021807585.1 Planctomycetota bacterium
CCTTTCTACTTTCTCCTATCTTCCCCAGCCGACCTAAATAGTTTGATTTGAGAGATGGATTTCGCGTTCGATTTTTTTCTTGTCGCGCGCCCCAAAATCTGGACATGTGTATAAGGGAGGGCGGGAGCTTTCTGGAATCGCGCCCGCTGCAATCTCGACGGCGTTTCTCATCCGAGTTCAACTCTCGCCTGATACTGGACAGCTTGATCGATCTCGAGTCCCACGCTGACGCTTGTCGGAAGCACGGTCTGAGCCCGACGATCCTTGAAATCTCGAAGACCGGATTGCTTGAGCGCGCTCACGAGGCTTCGAAAGCGACTCGTCACGATCCGCCGAGTCGGCTCGAATCGCCGAACCGGAGCGAACTCTCGGTCGAATAACCATGAAGATCGAGATTTATGAAAAAAGCTTCGCGCAGACTGATCTAAGACTTTATTAGAAAATTTATATGCTCATGTTGTTGCATGAAAACTTTTATGTTATAATCTTAAATCGGATGAATATGGAGAATCGATCACCCTTGATGCAAAAAATGGATGAGCCGTCGCGTTACGGCCGTGTCTTACGGATAATAGCGCGATGTGAACAGCCCGATCGGCGGCGGCGTCGGATTCGAAAGCCCCGGAGAAAGTCGCACATACCGCTACGATCGGCGGGGGCTTTTGGAACGACTGAGGCCCTGAATCATCGAGACGATCGCATGGCCGTTCTCAAATCTATCGTCGTCCTTTTGCTTTGCGGCCTTGATGCGACGGCAGTTCGCGCCGCCGACGATCCAACCGCGAAACGGGAGGCCGAAGCCGCTCAAATGCGTCGGCGGATCGAAGCCTCCATCACCCGCTTTTCGCACTTCGCAACCGCCGATATCGTGGCCAATCGACCGACAAAAACGCAGTGGCCGGAGAAAATGATCGCCGAGCAGGCGGAACTTCTGGCGCAATTGCAAAATTGGTCAAGTCAGCCTGAAGCGTTGCGGACGTTGCTCGACGATCACGACCCCAAGGTGCGCACTTTGGCGCTGGGCGCTTTGTTCGTGCGTGAAGATCCGCATGACTTGCCGCTCATCGCTTCGCTCGCCGACGACAAAACGCCGACATTTCCGCTCGTTCATTCTTCATTCAATTCTTCTCCACAGATTGATCTCAAAGAGATCGTCACTCCACAAACCGTCGGTCAAGCGGCCGGGCGGTTTCTTGAGGTGTATCTGCGGGCCGCGCATTGCAAGTCGGATCGATCATTCGCCGAGTACTGGAGGCGGAGAAAAAGCGGAACAACCTGCGCAAGCTGGTTGCTGGTTAAAACAGAGCGGGCGACTCGCAATATTTCGCCGTTCGATATCACGTATCGACAAGATTTAAATCGGGTGATGGATGAAATCAAGCGACTTTCCGCTCCCGATCGGGCGTGGACCCAGGTGTACCTGAGATGTCTGAGCTTGACCGACATCGGCGACACGTTGACGGATGAGATGTGCGTCGCGGCGTTGAAGAAAGTCGGTCCCGATCAGATCATCCTGTTTCTCAAACGTCAACGCGTCACCGACGATCCCGACCTCCGGTTCGACGAACTCGATCCGGAGAGAAGCCGTGTTTATTCGTTCATGTCTCATTTCCTTCTCGATCACGTGCGGGATCTGCTCCGCGCCGAGGACGTGCCGACGCTGCTCGCGTGCGAAGAATTCGAGCGAAAGGCGACGTCTCGCACTCTGATCGGCGCATCGCCGAGTTGGGCGGCCGCCGCGGCGGAGTTGATCGGTGAAAGCGATCCCGCCGCCGCCCGCAAGATCATCGAGGCCGCGCTACAGCGGTTTCCACTGTCGAATATCAGGGGCGGTCAGGAGCAAGCCGTGCTCATCGGACGACTTTGGCGAATCGAGGGGTTGAAAGAAAAACAGAGAATTGTGGATTGGTTCTACAAGGCTCAAGCCAAGGTCATCCGAGAGAAGAGCGACGAATCCAACCACGGCTGCGTCGGCTTGTTGAGATCGGTTCGCGCCGCCAAGAGACCCAACACAGATGAATTAATGTTAATGATAATAGAAGACTCGCGATTTGATCAGATAGACTTGCCGGCCATGAAGGAGTTGCTGGAGACGGCCGGCGACGGTCTTTCGAAGCCGCTCGTCAGCCGAGAAGAGCTTTACGGCGCCGACGGCCGCGCCGGAAAGTTAATCGCCCGGTGGCAAGAAATCCTGCGGCGCCATTTTCAGCGATGAGTTATCGGCGATGGATTCAAGTCGCGGGTGACGCGGCGAGAGCACGGAATGACGATTCGCGTTCGCATTTTCAATGGAGATGCTTGCGGGTGTTTTGAATTGAGCCGTCGCGGATCTGGAACGAGCGGCGCGGGCGGGCCGGCTCTTGGGGAAGTCGGTGATCGGCACACATAAGCGAATGACGGAAATGGAAGGCCGACGCATGACGTCCGTTCCCACGAAAGCAAGCGACCTCGCGTGGGATATTCGCCCGTGTGAGAACGCCCGCCGGACGCGCGACACCGAGTGGGACTCGAATCCCCGATCCGATCTCCCAGGAGACGTTCAGGGCCGCGCTACAGGGTCTTGAGATATTCGATCAGCGCCTTGCGGTTGGCGTCGCATCCGATTCGCGACCAGAAATCGTGCCCCTCGTTGCCGCAACCCTCCCGGCTCACATTGAACCAGTTCGGATCGTCGCCGAATTGTTCGAGACGCTCGAATTCACTCCACCGTCGAACGCGGTCGTCGGGATACAGTCGCTGGCCGACACGTTGAGGGTCGAACCGACGCGCCGACTTTACACTGAAGAGACGCGGGCGCTCTGAGACCGGACCGAGCAGGTGGTGGAGCGTCGGGACACTGCCGTTGTGCAGATACGGGTAATTGGCCCAGACGCCGGTAAGAGGCGTCGCGGCGTACCCGACACTCGTCACTAGCCGGCCCTCCGCCGCCAGCGGGCTTCGGTTGAAGGCGTCGATGAAACCGTCGGTGACCACTTCCATCCGCGCGCGGTCTGTACCGACATTCTTGTGCATGCCGGTCCACTCGACTCCACCGTTTCCATCGTAGACCCCGTGACATTTCGCACAGCCAATTTCGTCCGCGTAAAACAGCGTTTTCCCCTTCGCGGCCAGGGCGTGA
>JAKBCQ010000685.1 GCA_021807585.1 Planctomycetota bacterium
CTTCTTGGCGCGCCTTGACGATCGAGTGTTTGGGATCGTATCCGAAGCCGGTCATGAGGATGACGGGGGTTCCGGGACGGACCTCCCTGATCTTATGAAACGTTTCGTATCCGTCCATATCGGGTAAACGGATATCGACGAGCGCCGCGGAGTAGCCCGTTTCGCGGGCGAGCGCGATCGCCTCGTGCGCGTCGCGTGCGGTTTCGACGATCGCCCCCTGACGGCCGAGGAGTTGGTGCGCGGCCTTGCGGATCGATTCGTCGGAATCGGCGACGAGAAGGCGCGCCCCGGCGAGTCGTTGGGGGGGCTTGGGATCGGCCTTGGGGGGCTCGTGGACGATCGTCGTGCCCACTTTTTGGATCAATCCGCGAATTTCGCGAGCGTGGTAGATCAGATGGCGCAAACGCGCGATGATTTCTTCATCATGGCCGGCGTACCGGTCGAGAACGCTGGTCGCGTCGCTGAGGATGCCGTCGAGCGGGAGCGCGAGTTCGCGGCTGATCGCATCGACCGACGCGGTCGCGGTGCTGAGCTTCTCGGCCTGCAACAGTTCGAGCGTCGTCAACGCCGATGCGACGCTCCGCGCGTAGATTTCGAGGAAGCGACGGTCGCGGTCGTCGAACGCGTTTGGTTGCGGGCTCTCGACGTTGAGCGTACCGATCACCGTGCCGTGATAAATGAGCGGAACCGTCAGCGAACTTCGCGCCCCTTCCGCGCCTTCGATATAAACGGGATCGATCGCGGTATCGCCGCACAGATAACTTTGACCCGTCGCGGCGACAAGCCCCGTCACGCCGTTCCCCGCTTTGACGGCGAAGAGCTCGCGTTTGGCGGCGATCGGAGTCATTCCCTCGGTCAGAAGCGGAACGAGCCGACCCGATTCGCGATCGAGCAGGCGGATCTCGATAAAGTCAAGACCCATTAAATCTTTCATATGTCTTACGATGTTATATTTTAGTAGATCGGTGCGTTCTTCGGGGTTTAATTCGGAAAGTTCCTCGGGGGTGAGATCGGCGAGTTCCTCGCCGGCTTTGTGGATCGCGCTCAGTTTTTGTTCTTGCTGGATCTCGGAGGTGATGTCGCGTGTAAGCGCGATCATCTGAGTGAGCTTGCCGCGGCTATCGAAAGCGGGGTTGACGGTGACTTTGAGGTAGCGATTGGCGTCGACTCTGAGGACGGTTCCCGAGGATTGTTTGGAGGCGGTCGCGGTGGTGAAGGGACAGGGATCGGGGCCGATGACTTCGGGTGATCCCAGCGCCTTGTAAAACTTGACTCCGACGGACTCGACCGCGGGATCGGCGACCCGGAGAAACTCGGGATTGCACCAAAGGACGTTGAGTTCGGGATCGACGACGGCGACGCCGTCGGCGATCGTCGCGAGGATCTCGTCGGCCTGAACAAGCGATCCGGCCCAGCGGACCGCGGAAAGTCGCGATTGATCGATATAAACGCCCGCGAACGATTCCTTGCGCATCCGCGCCACGGCGCGCGCGACGGTTCGTTCGACGACGAAATCGAACCGATCGGCGAGCGCTTCTCGCATCATGCGATCGACCTCGGTATCGCGATCGATGACCAGGATTCGCGGTTTTTCCCCCACGCGCACGAGACTCCTTCAAAAAAACGAACGTCCTCCCGTCGTGGGCGGTTTGCGTCCGCGTCGTTTCGCGTATCGTAACCCCCGCGAGAGTCGCGCGACAAGCATGACGCTTCACGAACGACGCAGGGACCCGGAAATCACCGCCGCCCGATGTATCTCTCACGCTCCCCCTTACCCCTCGCTTGACACGCTTCGCGTCGCACACTTAGCATCAAGCCAACCAAAATCGAGGAGTTCGCCGAATGACGCTTTTGGATCGAATGACCGCGGCGCATGCGTCGCTTTTGATCGTCGACGTCCAAGAAAAGCTCGCCCCGCTCGTTAACGAGTGCGAATCGCTCGTCGCCGCGGCGGTTCGACTTGTAAAAGGAGCAAAGCTTCTTGATATCCCGATCTGGGCGACCGAGCAATATCCCAAGGGGCTCGGCGTCACGGTTGCCGAACTCGCGTCGTTGATTCCGAATCGCTGCTCGAAAACGACCTTTCATTGCACCGCGGTCCCCGAACTCGTCGAGCAACTGCACGGGCTTCATGTTCGCCATGTGACCGTCGTCGGGATCGAAACGCACGTCTGCGTACTGCAAACGGCGCTCGAACTGATGAAATTGGGGTTTCGCGTGCAGGTTCCCGCCGACGCCACTTCGTCGCGCGGCCGCATCGATTGGGAATTCGCCCTCCGACGCCTCGAACACGCCGGGGCGGTCGTCACCACCACCGAAACCGTCCTGTTCGAATGGCTCGAATCGTCGGATCATCCCAGGTTTAAAGAGTTCAGCGCGATGATCAAAAACGCGCGATCGGCGCCTTAAACGCGATGATCGTCCGATCCACGCCCCCACGACGTATTCATCGATCGATAAAATCCACGGTGGATTTTATCTGTGAATAAATACACCAGTAATTTAGGACATATGTTATGGCTCAATCATCGGCGCCCTCTTCGCTCAATCCGCCGCATCGATTCCTTTTGGGACCCGGGCCGAGCGAGGTTCACCCCCGCGTGCTGGCGGCACTCGGAATGCCCCTCGTGGGTCATCTCGACCCGACGTTCGTGGCGATCATGGATCAGACCCAGGCGCTTTTGCGGAGCGTTTTTCGGACCGAGAATCGGCTCACGATCGCGGTTTCGGGAACGGGTTCGGCGGGGATGGAGGCGGTCGTCGTCAATCTGATCGAACCCGGCGATAAGATGCTCGTCTGCGTCAACGGCGTTTTCGGCGGCAGGATGGTCGACGTCGCGGGACGAGCCGGCGCCGAGGTCGTTGCGATCGAACGACCTTACGGAGAGGTTTTCGATCCCGCCGAGGTCGGTAAGGCGATCAAGCAACATCGCCCCAAGGTCGTCGGCATCGTTCACGCCGAAACCTCGACCGGGGCGCTTCAGCCCGTCGACGAGATCGCCAAACTGGCGCACGAAGCCGGGGCGCTGATCGCGATCGATACCGTCACCTCGCTCGGCGGAGTTCCCGTTGAAATCGACAAATGGGAGATCGACGCGGTTTACTCG
>JAKBCQ010000686.1 GCA_021807585.1 Planctomycetota bacterium
GCGGCCTGAGCCGAGCTCTCCTCGGATTTCGCCGCCGCGGGAGCGGCTTGGGCGGTCGCGGGAGCGGCTTCCGTCGCCGCCGGGGCGGCTTCGGCGGTCGCGGACGCGGATTCACCGCCCCCCGACGCCTCGCTCGCCGCAGGATCGCCCGTCGCGGCTTGTGGATCCGAATCGGGATTGGGCGTTCCTCCGCCGCCGCAGCCGATGCCGGAAAACGCCAAGAAGACCGAAGCCGCCGCGATCCGGCAGGTTGATTTCCAGTTCATTGCGACGCCGTCCTCTCAAAGTGTCGTGGAACGAAAGGGGTCGATGCGACGTTACTCGCCGATAAGCCGCCGAGGTTTCTCAATCAAAGGAATGATGAGATCGTTGTGTCTCTTGAATTCAAACATCTTCGTCCCGCTTGTGAACGTCGTGACGCGCAACAAAGCGTGCTTGAATCGATGCAGCCGCATCGCCGGCGACGGCAAAACCGTTTGGACCGCGGCGGATGCGTTACAGAAGTATTAGCGTCAATCGCTTGATCAACGCTCGGCTCACGATAAAATTATATTATGCCAAGCGTAGGATGGAAAATAAAGGGGGTAGCGAACACGAATTCTCGTCGCGGTCGGCAAGTCAAAGACTCACGCTTCGGGATCGTTACCGCGAATCGAGGTTCGACGGCTTGTGAATAATCCGGGCGGCCTTCGCGGGGCGACGATATCGCCGAAAACCGCAGGATCGCGATGACCGTGTGGGGTCGCGGAACGCCAAGAACGAATCCGCGGGCTTGTACCCCATCGGGTCGCGACTTATGATCGATTCTTTCATTCCGAATCGCCCCGCCGTGTTGAAAGGAGCCCGCCGATGCCCCCCCTTAAAACCATCCTACTCGTCGACGACGACAACGAAATCGTCGAAACCATGCGCACGCTGCTCGAAGATCGAGGCTATCGCATCATGGTGGCGCGCGACGGCAATTCGGGACTGACGATCGCCGAACGAGAAAACCCGGATCTGCTCATCCTTGATATGATGATGCCCAAGAAAAGCGGCTTTCTCGTGCTCGAAAAGCTGAAAACAAGGCCCGGCGGCCTGATCCCCACGATCATGATCACGGGGAACGAGGGGAGCAGGCATCGCGCCTATGCCGAGATGCTCGGCGTTAAAGATTACATTCGCAAACCGTTCGCGATGGAGAAACTCCTCCGATCGGTCGATCAGATCCTCGGCGGCGGAGCGACGGAATGACGCAAACCGATCGCGCGTGATCGCTCGCATTGATCAGGGGCGTGATCGATCAAGAAAGCGCGATGTTTCGGCGAGTCGACCCCTTCGGTCCAAACGTCTGTCTCGTGCGAATATAACGCCGTGATGATTAACGACGGCGATCTTGTTTCCAGGCGATTCCTTTTGTTGTCGGCGGAGCGGCGGGCGATGTCCATTCATCTCGGCGATAAGAAGTCGCTCCCGGCGTTGACCGAAAGGATCGTTGAAACGTACGAGGAATGCCGCGGAATTCATCATCTGGGGCATTCACCGCTGCCGAGTTATCGCGAGATCGTCGAGATCCTCGCCGATCTCCGCGAGTTGATCTTTCCTGGTTACGGTCGACGTCAGAACCTTCATCTCGCGAACGTGATGTATCATGTGGGGGATCTGATCGAGAGTTTGCACGACCGGCTCGGCGTGCAGATCGCTCGGGCGTTCGCTCACGGATCTGATATTGAACATGCGAATCACAATCACGAGGCCAAAGCCCGCGAGTTCGCGCTCGAGTTGCTCGAATCGATTCCTTCGCTTCGGCACACGCTCGCCGAGGACGTGCAGGCGGCGTTCGACGGCGATCCCGCGGCAAAGAATCTAGAAGAGATCATCTTTTGCTATCCGGGCGTCTCGGCGATGGCGGTTTTTCGTATCGCCAATCGGCTGCATCGCCTGGGGATTCCGCTGATCCCGCGGATGATGACCGAATACGCGCATTCGAAAACGGGGATCGACATTCATCCCGGAGCGACGATCGGCAGGCGTTTTTTCATCGATCACGGCACGGGGGTCGTGATCGGCGAAACGACAGTTATTGGTGAGGATGTGAAGGTTTACCAAGGCGTTACGCTCGGCGCGCTGAGTTTTCCCCGCGACGAACAAACGGGGGAGATCCTTCGGGGCGTGAAACGGCACCCGACGATCGAGGATCAGGTCGTCATCTACGCCAACGCGACGATTCTTGGGGGCGATACGATCATCGGTCGTCGTTCGGTCGTGGGCTCGTCGGCGTGGGTCACGAGGTCGATCCCCTCCGACACCACGGTCGTGATCGAAAACCCCGGCCTCCGCTACCGCGGCGGCTCGCGACCGCCCGAGTATGATTATCAGATATAATAGTTCTTTATTATATCATATAATAAGCGGTTGTATTTAAAATAACGTATCAAATTATTTACAAATGATTAAATTTTTTAACGAACACGCGTACAGAAGACGATCCAGCCGCCGGCTCGGAGCGAGTGCGCCAGGCGGGGGAAGGCGATCGGCCTGGCGTCGATCTCGTCGATCGGCAGAACTTCGTCGATCCGGAACCCGCTGCTTTTAAGAGCGCCCGCGAGCTCGCCCCAGGTAAATAAGTGCACGTACATATTGGGAACCCCGCGATACGTCATTCGGACGTCGCCGATCGGGTCGCCCCCGGCGAGCGAACGAAAGAGCCCCTTCGCGAGCCGAATTCGACCTTGCGAATCGCGAAGGTTGAGCCATAGATTGTGCGCATGAAGCGCCGATCGACCGCCGACGCGAAGGATGCGGCTCGCCTCGGCGACGGCGCGGCCGCGCGCCGCGGCGCCTCGAATCATCCCCAACGTGCTAAACATCGATATCGCATAATCAAAGCTTTGATCGGGAATACATTGGAGCCGGCAAAGGCTTGCTCGCAGCGGAGCGATGCGTACGCCCGAGTTCTCGGCGCGAGCCGCGGCGGCGCGAAGCATCGGCGTCGAAAGATCGACCGCGACCACGCGAAACCCGAGTTCGGCGAATCGAACGCTCAATCGACCCGTTCCGCAGCCGAGATCGATCAACGACCCCGGTCGATCGAAACGAGCCTCGAGCGCCGCCGAGTCAGATCGG
>JAKBCQ010000687.1 GCA_021807585.1 Planctomycetota bacterium
GCGGATCTCGATTCGGGGGCGGTCGAAATACCGTCGAGGGGTTTCGGGGTTTTGTGTTCGTCTGTTCGGCTCGTTGCGGCTTGACGCGGCGCCGGGATACAATCTGGGTTCTTGAAGGAAGGACTTCCGCCGTGATCGCGGGGAGTCGCGTCGGCCGATCAAACACATGGCGTCATCGATCATTTCGCTGGTTGGAACAGGGGGAGTTTTCCTCTTTCTCTATTTCGTTTTACGCGCCGCGTCGCATCTGGTGAACCGGTTCTCCGAGCGTCGCTACCGCGCGTATCGGCGGTTGGCGAAGCGATATCGCGGTCGTTACGAGCCGAGGGGGATGGGGGAGCCGCCGACCGTCGGCTTCTTGTACAACGGATCGCTCGTTCGCGTCGGTTTGGCGCCCGCCGGCCGGAATCGGGGGCAGTCCGCTCCACGGTCGCGGGTCGTGGCGCGGATCGGGAGAATCAATAGATCGTTTCGTATGGAAGTAATCGCCGCGTCGCCCGACTCGTTGCTTCGACCGCCGCGCGGCACGCGTCGGATCACGATCGGCGATTCCAACTTCGATCGATCGTTTCATCTTTTCGCCAACGATTCCGAGATCGCGACGAGCCTGTTTGAGAGTGTGGGGCGGCGCGCGGTCGAGAACCTGGGTCGGCTGGCGTTTCCCGCTGGGTTCCTGATTTCGATCGATCCCGAACGGATGATGGTTCAGATTGAGCGCGATATGGGGACTGACGACGAGATCCTGGGACGGATGGTTTACGAGTCGCTCGCGCTGCTCGACGCGTTCCGCGCGAGCGTTCAAGCGAAAATGTCGAAGGGGATCACGATTCAGGAGGTCGGCGCGGCGAGCATCGCCGAAACCGGGCCGCCGATTTGCAAGGTTTGCGGCGATCCGATCGTTTACAAGACGCGTCGGGTCGTGTGCTCCGCGTGCCGAACGCCGTATCATCAGGATTGTTGGGAATATATCGGCGGATGTTCCATTTTCGGTTGTCAGGGGAAGCTGAGCGTCGTGGTTTAGCGAGGCGTAGGTTTGGCGTCGCGGAGCGAACTTCGACGAACGTTTGGTTTTCCCGGTACGATGGCATTCTGATCGGCCGCGAATTGACGAGAACATTGAGATCGGCGGCGATTTCACGCAATATTGATGCGGAATGAGCGAATAGAGGAAGAGGAGGCTCTGGAACATGTCGCAAGGCGGGTCGGCGGATTCCAACGGCGTTCAGGTAACCTTCCTGGACCAAACGGGTTCGAAATCGGTTCGAGCGGTCATTGCTTTCAGCGTGCCGGTGAGCCGTATTTTGCCCAACATCATCACCAAAATGAGCTTACCGACGTATAGCCCCGACGGTCAGCCGATGAGCTACGCGCTCGATCATAAGGAAGGAGGGCGTCGGCTGCTCGAAAGCCATACGCTCGTCGAGGCGGGGGTTCAAAGCGGCGATCATCTGATCGTCTACCCCGAGGTTGTCGCGGGAGCGGGAAACGAGCGTCGTTGTTTTTCTTTTCGATGCGATTGAATCGTTCGGTCTCGTTCGGGGCGGATTCGTCGCCGTCGCGACGAAGACCCGCCGCGCCCGGGAGCGGCGTTTTATCTGGGTGTAATTATGAGAACAAATGAACATGGCGGCTTATGAATCTCCACATATACGTCGGTTACGGTCCGATCTCGCCGCGCTCGAGCGGTTGCGAAGCGAAAGCACGATTTTTCGTTTTCAAGCGAGCGGCAATCCGGCTCGTTTGTTTATGATCGAGTTTTATGGAAAATCGCTGACGCGTGAAGGTGATCGGGTGTCTTTGCGGCACGCGCATCAGGTCGAGGTGGAACTCTCCGCCGCGTATCCGCGCACTCCCCCCTCGCTCCGCTGGCTAACGCCAATTTATCATCCCAATATATCCGAAACGGGCATGGTTTGCCTGGGAGCTTACGCGGCGCACTGGGCGCCGGGGGTTTCGCTCGCCGATTTATGCACGATGCTTTGGGACATGGCGCGCTATCATAATTATGATATACGGAGCCCATATAATCGCGACGCGGCGCTTTGGACGGCGCATCAAAAGAGCTTCGCCTTTCCGATCGATCCTCGTCCGCTCGCCGATATCCGCGCGTCGCTCGGCAGGATCGAGCCCGATCACGCGCCGACGCGGGGACGAGTTTCCGGTTCGCTCGCCCCGCTCGGCGAGATCGCAGTCGTTCCCGAACTCGAAATCCGACTCGAACTCGACGACGACGAACCCTCTCCGCGCGGCGGTCGATCGATCGGCGCCGATCGATCCGAGATGACGTTTCTCGATTGATCGCAGCGCGTGAAAAACGCCTCGGCGATTCAAAGAATCAACAAGGCGTTTTTGTGAGGATATTCATTCGTAATCGAATCAATGCGTTTTGCCGAGTAGATCTTTAACCGCGTCGCGTTCCGACACGAGTTCGGCGGCGGATGCGTCGAGGCGTGCTCGGTCGCCGGCGTCGACGTCGATTCCCTCGACGATTTTCCATGTTTTTCCGTCTTCGGTGCGGATCGGATAACTGTAAACGACACCCTCGGCGATGCCGTAGGCGCCGTTGGAAACGACCCCGGCGCTGAACCAATCGTTCGGCGGAGTGGGATGAACGATCGAGCGAACGCTGTCGATGATCGCGTTCGCCGCCGACGCCGCCGACGACGCTCCGCGCGCCTTGATCACCGCGGCGCCGCGCTTGGCGACCGTCGGCACGAACGTCTCGTTGAGCCACGCGGAGTCTTTAATGACATCCGTCGTCGGTTTTCCGCCGATTTTGGCGTGGCGAAAATCGGGATACTGGGTGTCGCTGTGGTTGCCCCAGATCGTCACGTTCGAGACGTCTCGGATCGCGGCGCCCGCCTTCTTGGCGAGTTGAGCCGTGGCGCGATTCTGATCGAGCCGCGTCATCGCGAACCAATTCTCGGCGGGAACCTTGGGGGCGTGAGAACGCGCGATCAGGCAGTTCGTATTGCACGGGTTGGCGACCGTGAGAATCCGCACCCCCGCGGCCGCGGCGTCGTTGATCGCCTTGCCTTGCGTCGTGAAGATCGGCCCGTTGGCTCGAATCAGATCGCCGCGCGTCATCCCCTCTTTTCGCGGTAA
>JAKBCQ010000688.1 GCA_021807585.1 Planctomycetota bacterium
AAAATCCGACATCCGTTCTCTCAAAGATCCGCGCGGCGATTAGAAGTTACAGACGAAGACCAAGATATCAGTCTATCTAAATACGTAATGTATTCCGCCGCCCCGGACGAAGCTTAATTAAAAAATTACATATCTTATAAATGCTTATTATTATATCGATGGATATAGAGTGGGAAGAGGGTCGTGCGATTTTCGCCGATCGATGGTTCTGAACGCCGGCAAAACTGCGGTCGGCGCGGTAGCCTCGACGACGTGCGGTTTCATTCCGATCCGTCGAGATGAAAGGTGTATCCACGATGCAGATGAAACGCGTGTTGGATCGAGTGGCGATCGCGGATCAGCCGACCGAAGACGATCTCCGCGCCGTCAAGGCGAGCGGCTTCGTCGCGGTCGTCAACCTCCGCAATCACGGCGAGCCCGAACAACCTTTAAGCCCCGTCGAGGAAGGCGAAAAGGCGCGTGAACTCGGCATGGATTACCTCCATGTCGGCGTGGGGGGCGCCCCGCTCACCCGCGACGGCGCGGTCGCGGTTATGGAGTTCATCGAACTCCATTCAAGCCGCGGAGACGTCCTCGTCCATTGCCGCAAAGGAGGCCGAGCCGCGGCGATCGTCGCGCTCCGAGAGGCGGTCGCTCGAGAATGGGACGCCGAACAAGCCGCTGCCCGCGCCAAAACCGAACTCGGAATCGATCTCGAAGGAGGTTTGCGAACCATGATCGAAAATTACTTGCGTGAGCATCATTCCACTAACTGATTCCAATGCTTTTCGGTGCGATCGCAACGCGGAGTCACGATCGCTTGATTGTTCAATTGACACCGCCGAACTCCGCTTGCGATTTCTCGATGATGAAGTGCGCGGGAGGCTCGGCTCGCGAAAGATCCAATTCGCCGCGGACGATTCCGTCGCCTCGGTCCGGGAGCGGTAAAAAGCCCAGATCCCGGTACAAATTCGCGACGAGCGCGTTCTTCCTGGTGGGAATGAATTCGCCGACGATCCGCCTGAATCCGAGATCGATCGCGCGATTCATCAGCGCCGCGAGCGTGAATTGCTCGACCGTCCTGCCGATCACGCGACAGCTCATCAGCCAGGAGTCGATCCTCACGGTCCCCGGCTCGGAGGTCGAATCGGGAACCGCGATTACGACCGCGATCAGGCCGTAATCGCCGAATCGGTCGCGAACCCTCACGGTCATCCCGATCGAACGCTCGTCGGAAAGCAATCGCTCGACATCCTCACGCGTGTGCCTCCGAGTCGTCAAATTGAACTGGTTTGTCTTGGCCAAAAGCTGAACCACGCGCTGCATCTCGGCGGCGTCGATCGTCCGAATTTCGGCGCACATATCGAGCGATTTTAAGTAATCATCCATCGACGTGAACGCTTCTTTAAGTTCAAGACGTTTTCGTTCGATGGTGTATTGCTCGGCGCGTTCGGCGTCGGCTTCGGTCAAAGTAACGGCTTCAAACCAGAGGCCGCGCTCGAGCGCCCGCGCGTATTCGGCGGGGTCCTCGGGCGCCTCGACGATTGCGACCTCGGCGAGCGCCTGACGTACCTGCTCGCGTTCGGCGGGGTTGTCGTCAAAGAAGACAAAGCTATCGATACCGAGATTCAGCGTCCGGGCGATCCGCGCGATCGTCAAACCTTTGGGCTCCCAACTCGTCTCAAAGGCGGCGATGTCGTCAAGTTTAAGAATCATCTCGGGGTTCGATTCAAAAGGTTCACGCGCGTCGGCTGCGTTATTTTTGGAGGCGACCGCGAGCACGACGCCCCGCTTCGCCAACCCTTTCAGATACTTTTGAAACGCCAAGTACGCCTCGCCGTCGGGGCTTTCCCCAAGCGCCACGCCGAGCGGACCCGTCTCGCCGACGACCCCTCCCCAAAGCGTGTTATCGAGATCAAGTACGAGCACCTTTTTCGGACCCGTCGTGAGCGCGCGAACCCCCGCCCAAACGTGCTCGGCAAGAGCGACGAGCCCCGACTCGCTGAACGGTTGCTTCGTCCAGTAATATCGCCTCATATCATAAAATGAATTCCGTCCGATCGTTCCGGAAATCTGGTCGATATCGATGAAATACGCGTCGGCGGGGAGGCTTTGCAAGAGCGCCTCGTTCATCGAACGGACGGAGCGAACCGCGCCTGATTCGCGTCGCATCGCCAGGTGATTTCCAAGCGGACCCGCCGCAACCCAATCGTAGCCCGTTTGGATGAGACGAGAACCAAGTCTGCCGGAAACGAGCGACCACGCCTGTTTCCAAACCGTGATTTCGCCGTCGATCCGTTCGGAGAGAGGCTCGGTCCCGTAAATCAACCGCGCGCTCCACGGAACCAGCACGACGACATCGGGACGATCGCTCGAAGACGCGTCAAGCCGCGAAAGATCGTGAAGGATCGTGTCGTAACCTCCTTCCGTGACGATCGCGGTCACACCGTGCCCCCACGCGATCGCGGTCAACGTCGTCACGAGCCAACTCGTCGTGCATTGACCCAAAATCAAAATCTTCAGCGGTTTGCCTTCGATTCGACCGGCTTCAAGCTCGCGACGAATAAATCGACCCGCGCGGTCGATCCCCTCCGCGTCCAACGACCCCCGGCGCAGCGCGTCTCTCAATCGCGAAAGAGCCTCGACCGATCGACCCTCTTTCCTTAATGCGTTGATCGATTTCAACAAATCATCATCATTCATAGATATTACGTAATTGATAATAGAAATGTTCGCTGATCACAGATATCGCCGATGGAAAACGCCCGTCGATGATGAAGCGCGGTTCGTCACGCGGCGCCGAGTTTGGCGTCGAGCAGGTCGACGAGTTCTCCGACGTTTTTGAGAGCCGCGACCTCGGAGCTTTTGAATTTGACGCCGAACGCCTTTTCGATGTTGATCAGAAGCGTAACATGCATCAGCGAATCCCATCCTTCGACGTCTTTCGCCGAAGTCGATCGGTCGATTTTGAGTTCATCATCATCGAATACTCGCTGGAAAACATCGTTGATCTTGGCCATTCGATCGTTCATCAACATGAAACCTCGCAAATTCGGATCAGCCGTCAGTCAAAAGAGAATCGTAGCGGATCGATCGCGAACAGGTAAATCGACCGGAGCGCCTA
>JAKBCQ010000689.1 GCA_021807585.1 Planctomycetota bacterium
CTCGCATTCGCCGGTGGAATGTTCCTCAACAGCCCTAAAGGGAATCAAGCGCGATTGTTCATCACCGCACTTATTCATGATCTCCGAACCAAAAAAACTCAAACGGTCGACGACTCGACGACCGAGGATCCAGCCGATTCAGCCGATCCCAATTCGATGAACCGCGTTAAGGATATCCCCACCGCGAAAATCGACGACGACGAATCTTCAACCGTCCTATCAAACGATTCCGCTCGAAAAACCGTAGATTCTAAACATGCTGATTCATTGATTTCAACTGATTCCAATACAGGCGTTCTAACCGTCGACAATCAATCGACGCCTCGTCCGATCGATCCCTCGGTACTCGAAAATCCACCTCCGGTTCGTCCTTTAAAACCCGACAAAACCGAGTCGAACGTCGTGAAAACGGCTCTGTCGGACGAATCGTGGCCCGAAACCGCCAAGCAAACTCCTCAGATGATTGAATCCTCCTCCGACAATTCTCAATCTTCCGCCGAGTCGCGAATCAAGCTTCAAAAACCATCTCGATCTCAAGATCCCACGAATGTTCCTCGCGCCGTAACTCGAGAAGATATGATGAATCCTGCAGATCTGAGTGAGAACCGGACAAAGCTGAACGAATCGGAAGACGCTACATCTTCAGAATCGTCTTCCCAAAAGGGTTCGGCGTCGGTTGATGCTCGATCCTCGACCGATTCAGCCGCTCGGGAATCTTTCGCCGACGATTGGAAAGCAATTGAATCGCAAATGAATCGTCTGGGAATTACTCGCTACACGATCGAGGGAAACGCCAAGGGGCGCGTTATCGTTCACTGTGAAATCGCCGAACCCGGTCATTCAGACGTGAGTCGGCGTTTTGAATCCGAAGGAGCCGACATGATTCAAGCGGCTCGAGCCGTAATGAAGCGCGTATCGCTTTGGAAACTGACCGAGGATTCGTTCAATCCTTGAATGAAGAATCAACACGTTTTTATGTTCTCTAGGAGTTTCATTCGCCAATGTCTTTTTCAATCGACGAGGGCTAAAACACCAACGATCGGTTTTCTTTTACGATCGATGATTCGTTTTGAGACGAATTGTCGAAGTTCCGCAAAACCGGATCGAATCACGCGGGGGAGTTGCTTTTCACCCCCGAACACTTGATTGGATCGTCTCTCCCCGCAATATCGATTGGGTTTCTATTCTTGAGTTCTCATGATCGGAGGGGGTGTCTTAGATTACAAGACGGGGGACGGACGCGCCGCAAACGCGCACGTCGTTTCGGAGTGATTGAAATTGTCGACGCACGAAAGGATTCGTGTGATCATCGGTTTCAAGCGATCGCGTCCCCACTAGGAGTTCCGGAGCGCCGCCGCGTATTACGTCACCTTCGCCTTTCGGCGAGCCGGCGGTCGACGTGCCCGGAATCCACCCCATGGAAGGGGAGACTCGCACATGCGAACGCTTCAATCCTCTCAGATTCACGCCTCGGCGTCATATTTCAGACGCTCACGATCAATCGTCGTTCTTTGTCTTTACAGTTTCAGCGGGTTTGCCGTCGATACTTGCCAAGCACAATCGTCATTACAACCAAAATCTTCACTGATTTTGATTGATCGATCAATTGGTCGTCGGCCCGTTACAACGCGAGGGTCGAACGAGCACGGCTCGGGTTGGCGAATCGAGTATTGCTTTCGTTATGAATCCGATCGAAAGCGCGTGATCTCTCCCGCTCAAATTCAAGCCGTCGTCGACGGTTTTGTCTCCAATTCACGCATCCCCGGTCATTCCATGGCGATTCGATCCAAACTGGCGATCACATCCTCTTCCGATTCGCCGTCGACGACCGATATTATCCCCTCGCTTGACGAGTCGAAACGTTGCCGTGAACGCGGATCGCTGCGCGTTTGGAAAAAGCCGGAATTTGATACCGCGATCGTACGAACTGGAGGCGATGATTCTCGCCGCGACGCGCCGATTATTGAAACGCCCAGAAGCCCGCAAGAACCGCTCACGATCGCATCCGGATCAATACTTTGTGTGGAAATTAATTTAGAACATATTCATGATTTACATGGATCATACGATCCGCTCCTCGGCGCTCGGACGTTTGATTTAACAATTGGAGACGCACATTTTCATGATTCGCTCGCCCTTGATCAAGAACCGATCGTCGAATCAATCGAAAGCGCATGGACGACGATTCCCGCCGATCGAACCGACGATCGCCATTTTGTTTCGCCTCCCAACAGCCTTCATTTACAGGCCCATATTCCTGGAGATCAGGCGTATCGCTATCCCGACCGATCGGTACGGCGCGGAACTAAAATGAAATTAACATACTGGTATTTAATTGCTCCTGGAACGCGCGGAGAGTGTCGCGCGCGATTGTCTCAATATCGCGATACTCCCACGACATGGCGCGTGTTGGATCAAGGCGCGATCGACGAAAATCTTACCGTGATCGGACGATGGACAAAAGTCGAGCGCGTTTTTCGGGCCGACGCCGAGGCGACTTCGGTCGCTCTCGAATACCGAATTAATGGATGCGAGGTCGGCGAGATCTGGATCGACGACGTTTCCCTCGAACCCATGATCGCATTTTCTCCCAAAGGTCCATGATTTAACGTCACTCCAGTTTTTCCTCGATTTGACACTCGGAACCGTTCCGACCAGAATGAAACCCGTGGCGCGGGCGTTCCGAGCGTTGAATTGAGGTCGTCGCCAAGACGTATTGATCGATGTCAATCACCAGATCACAACGCGATCGTGCCTTTTTGATGAAACCTGCGATCGTGGTTGCTTTGACGGCGACGATTTTAGGAATCGCCGCGGCGATCGTTTGGGCGTGGCCAAGGTTCTTTCCCCCGTCGCCTTTGGAACTTGGTTACTCCGCCTACGCTCAACGCGACTGGCGCGAGGCGCTTCGTTACGGGGTGGAAGCGATGAAGGTGAATCCCGATGAAATCGAAGCCGTTCGCCTACTCGCTCGCGCCTCGGCTCGACTACACCGCGACGATTCGGCGCAAGGGCTTTACCAAAAGATCAAACCCGAAGACATGCAGGCCGAGGATTATTACCTCGTCGGATCGGGGCTGATGCGTCAGGGTAACATCCA
>JAKBCQ010000690.1 GCA_021807585.1 Planctomycetota bacterium
TGGGACGGAGCGCTCAACAACCCCGTGATCAAGATGGCGTCGTTCATCGACGGCACGAGCACGACCGCGATCTTCAGCGAATGGGTGAAAGGCCCCGCGACGGGTTCTCCGTGGGCGCCGAACGTGCTGGGGATGGTTTGGGGAACGACGACAAACGACTCATCAGGGCAATTCGTCACGAGCGGTCTCGCGGGCATTCAACCCTATTCCGATTATTTGAACGCCCAGATTTGCAGCAACACGGGTTATAACTGGAACTGGGGATGGAAAGGCGAATGGTGGATTCACGGCGGAAGCTGCACCTATTCGCACACCCAACCCCCCAACCGCCGTGCCTGCGTTTATAGCGATCTCGGCATGGATTGGCGGGGCGCTTCGCACATGGTCGGCGCGAGCTCGCTCCATCCCGGCGGAGTCAACGTCCTCTTCGCCGACGGCAGCGTGCGGTTCGTCAAGAGCAGCGTCAACTACGTGGTCTGGTATGGAGTCGCGACATACGGCGGCAACGAGGTTGTCGATATGTCGGGGCTGTAAACCGTTTCATCCTGCGAATTCGATCGCTATCATCAAGCGGTCGTACGGGGTTCGACGATGCGCCGCGGCGAAATCGCACTGCGCATCGTCGATCTTATGTTAATGGATCATTATCAAGGAGTTCTTCAGCGATGCGCTTCAAGTTTGTCGTTCTCCTCGCCACAATGACGATCGCCACCTTCACCTTCTTGGGTTGCTCGCAGGACGACAACCAGGCCGGTGCCGGCGGAGATCAGACCAAGGTTCTCGTGCCTCCCGGCACGCCGACGGGACCGGGTGATATGCAAAACTACGTGAAACAACAACAAGCCAAGAGCGCCACGGGCGCCGGTTCCGATTACGCCGAGGGCAAAAGCGGCGCCGACGCCGTCATCAAAACCCCCGCGGCCAAGGGCGGCGCTCCCAAGAAGTGAGCCGTCAACCAAAGTTGTTTTCATACGATTAAGAGCCCGGCTTCGTACCCGAAGCGCGGGCTCGTTTTATCGATCGCGGTTCGATGTCGCGCTAAACAAGCAATCGAATGAAATGCAATTTCTCGTTGTTATTCACGTGATTCAAAGTATGCGCGGATCAAACCGCGTCTTACGATCAAGTCGAATCAACAAGCCATTTTTTATATTATTGATCGCCTGGCTATGTCTTTATATCGGTTGTGATCGAACGAGTCGGCGGTCTCAAACGAGCGCGCGGGTCGACAAATCGATTGCGCACGGCGACAAGTCGATAAGCGACTCGAAGTCCGGCTTATCGAATCGATCTTCAATCGCTCGATCGATGTCCGCTGCGAATGCGATCGGGTTTCGTTCCGCGGGCGCCGAATCGGGGATTGACTTCAAGCAAACGAGCGGAAACGGCGCCGAGAAGTATTTTCCCACGATCTACGGATCGGGAATCGCGATCTTCGATTACGACGGCGACGGCGCGCTCGATCTCTTCTTCGCGACGACCCGTGAATTGCCGCTCGACGCGCCGACTTCCTGCCGCGGCAATCGGCTTTATCGCAATCGCGGCGACGGCGCCTTTGAAGACGTCACCATACAATCAGGGCTTGTTCATATCGGCTTTTGCCACGGAGTCGCCGCGGGGGATTTTAACGGCGACGGCTTTATCGATCTTTATGTCGCCGCGCTTGGACCCGATTCTCTTTATATCAACGATGGTGATGGATATTTTCATGATGAAGCATACGCGGCGGGAGTATCGAACGACGATTGGTCGACGGCCGCCGCGGCGCTCGATTACGACGGCGATGGAAACCTCGATTTGTATGTGACGGGGTACGGTCGCTGGTCGATCGACGCCCCCCGGCCGTATTGCGGCGATCAAACCAAGCGGATCCGGGTGCACTGTTCGCCGCACTCGATCGAACCCGTGCGTCATGCGCTTTATCGCAACCGGGGTGACGGAACGTTTGAGAACACGACCGAAGCCGCGGGGATCGCCCGCGAAGACGGTCGAGGACTCGGAGTCGTCGCCGCCGATCTTGATTTCAACGGTAAAATCGACATATATGTTGTTAATGACGAATGTCCGAATTTTTTATTTATGAATCGGGGCGATGCGACTTTCGACGACGTGGGCGAGATCGCGGGCGCTGCGCGGAGCGATACGGGGGGAGCGATGGCGGGTATGGGGGTCGACGCCGAGGATATCGACGGCGACGGCAAACCCGAGCTGTTCGTCACCAACTTTCGAGGCGAATACAACACGCTTTATCGCAACCTCGACGGACGTTCATTTCAAGACGTCTCGGCGCGTGCGGGGATCGTTCAGGACAGCCTCCCCGATGTCGGCTGGGGATGCGCCCTCGCCGATTTCGATAGCGACGGTCTCCCCGATATGTTCGTCTGCAACGGGCACGTGGATGATAACCTCCAGCTTTTGGGCGAGGACGTTCCCCAGGCCGAATACGCCAAGATCTGGCGGAACATCGGCGACGGTAAGTTCCGCCTCGTCGCCGACCCCGGGCCGTTTTTTCGAGACCCGCGGGTGGCGCGGAGCGCCGCGTTCGGAGATTTAAACGACGACGGCGCGATCGATATCGTCGTCGGCGTGCTCGATTCCAAGCCCGCTCTGCTTTGGAACGAATCGAATCGGCTCGGATCGTGGATCGGACTCGATCTGATCGGTCGCCAATCGAATCGCGGGGCGATCGGCGCACGCGTCGTCGTTCACACAAACAAGGGTATAATTACGCGTCAGGTAAAGGGAGGGGGGAGTTATCTCGCCTCGAACGATCCCCGATTGCTGATCGGCGTCGGGGCGATCGACCGGATCGACCGCGTGGAGATCGCCTGGCCGAGCGGGATCAAGCAAACGCTTACCGAGGTTGAGCTCGACGCAATGCGCGTGGTACGCGAGGTCGAAGCGATCGAGAACGCGACTTCGCACCAAGAATCGATCCGGTAGAATGAGATCGGTTCGGGCCGACGGAACGAATCCTCGCGGGCGAAATCGCTGAATCAAACATATTGAGATTCAATCACTTGAGCAGAAAGGCGACGACGGTACTGTTGCTGATTCTGGGAGCGATCCCGATCGCGATCGGCGTCGCGTTGC
>JAKBCQ010000691.1 GCA_021807585.1 Planctomycetota bacterium
TCCGATGCGATTACCGACATACTGTTATGAACATGCCGGCAAATCAATCTCGATTGAGATCGAGCGCTCCGGCGTCGACCCGAACGATAAAAGCAAAGAAACGGTCGAGCGAAAGACGTTTACGGTGACTCCCGACGCTTCGCTCCCGTGGGTCGAGCCCGTGATGGGGGGAGACGAGCCGCTCAAGATCGCGGGGTTGGGGTTGGCTTACGGAGTGGACACCGAGATCGCCGCGGTGCGGCCCGATTCGCCCGCGGCCAAGGCGGGGCTCAAAGCCGGCGACGTGATCGAGGCGCTCGCCGTCGTCGCGTACGGGCTCGGCTCGCTCCCGGCCCAGGAGCAAACGTTTGAATTTCGATCGGAAGACAAAAAGAAAATCCCGGTCGATTGGTCGGGGGCGTTTCGGTCGATGCAGATGCTGCCGCGGCACTCGGTTCAAGTGAAGATCAAGGGAATTGATTATCCGATCTTCGTTATGCCCGAGCCCGATCCGACGTGGCCTTATCCGCTCCGCGGTTTGATGTTTCAGGCGGAGGTTCGCACCGCGCCGCCGCAAGGAGTCGTCGCGGCGCTCGAAAGCGGCTTTGAAGACACGGTCGATTCGATTATGATGATCTACGCGACGTTCCGCGGCTTAATTCAAAGCCGTTTGAGCCCGAAGACGCTCGGCGGACCGATCAAGATCGCGTCGATCGGCTATCAGGCTGCGAGCCTCGGGATTTTGGAATTGCTCCATTTTCTCGGTCTTTTAAGCGTGAACCTCGCGGTGCTCAACTTCTTGCCGATCAGTCCGCTCGACGGCGGCCATTTTCTCTTCCTCTTAATCGAGAAAATCATCGGCAGACCCGTCCCCGAACCCGCGCAAGCCGCGGTGCAATGGCTCGGCATCGGCCTCGTCCTGGCGCTCTTCGTCCTGGTAACGATTCAAGATATCAAGAGCTTTTTCTGATCGGTCGGTCCGCTCCCGGTCGCTCGGAAATAAACGAGCCGACCGGGGGATCGCCGATCAGATAAACAATATCGAGATATCAGGATTTGTTATCAATAACTTTGACGTTGGAATCGTCGCGATTCACGGTTGACTCGAATCCAATTTCGGGGAGAATGAATCGGCCTCTCTCGACGATCGAATCGGCTTGTTACCAGGGAGTCGCCGAGGTTCCATGAAACTAATCATCGCGATCATTCAGCCGAGTAAGCTCGAGGCCGTTAAAGAGGCCCTGTCCAAGGTTGAGGTCTTTCGCCTCACGGTGATGGACGTTCAAGGTTTCGGTCGCCAAAAGGGTTACACCGAGGTTTACCGCGGGCACGAGGTGACGGTGAATTTGTTGCGGAAGATCGAACTTCAGATCGCGGTCAACGAGGATTTTGTCGAGCCGACGGTGAGCGCGATCATCGAGGCGGGACGGAGCGGCCCCGACGGCAAGATCGGCGACGGCAAAATCTTCGTGCTGCCGATGGACGATTGCATTCGCATTCGCACCGGCGAACGCGGCCCCGAGGCGATCTAATCGAAAATTCGGTATTCGTTCACAGGGCGATATGATACGAGCGTTGATCTTCGATTTTAACGGCGTGATCGTCGACGACGAGCGCGTTCACTTTGAGCTGTTTCGCGACGTGCTTGAAGAGAACGGAGTCGAATTAACCGAATCGACGTATCACGATCGTTATCTGGGTTACGACGATCGGGGCTGTTTTTCGGCGGCGCTCTTGGACGCGGGGTTGATCGTCGACGATGCTTTCGTCGCGAATTTGATCGCGCGCAAGGCGGGCCTGTACGCTCGCGCCGCGGCGAACGGACTGCGGTTTTTCCCAGGTTCGGAACGCATTGTTGAGTTCGCAGCTTGCCGTCCGACGGCGATCTGCTCGGGAGCGCTCCGCCCCGAAATCGAATACGCGCTCGATCGGCTTAACGCGCGTCGAGCGATCGCCGCGATCGTCTCGGCCGAGGATACGACACGTTGCAAACCCGATCCCCAAGGGTACACGCTCGCGTTTCAGGCTCTTCGAGGTCGTAAAGACTTTCACGACTCCGAGCTTCAACCCTCCGAATGCCTGGCGATCGAGGACAGCTCGGCGGGGATCTTGGCGGCGCGAGCCGCGGGGCTCAGAACGATCGGCGTGGCGCACACGTATCCCGCGGATACGCTCTTGTCCGCGGGCGCCGAATTCGTCCTGAAATCCCTTGAACAATTGAGTGAATCTGTAATTCATGAGATCTGAAAGTTTTGCAATACTATAGAAATAATGATTCATTATGACCGAACAATCATCATCTTATCCAGAACCTCCGGATCTCGATTCGGGCGTTCCGCACGGGTTGCTGTTGAGTCGCGATTTGATCTTCACGACGAAGGTTACGGAGACGGCGCGTTCACTCGGTTTCGCGATGACGACCGCGGGTAATTCGGCGCTCGTCAAGGCGATGATCGAGCGCGGTAAACCTCGCGTCGTGTTCGTCGATTTGGCCGCGGGGGATCTGGTCGTTCCGGCGAGGATCGTCGAATATCGAGCGATCGCGGGGGATTCGGTTCCGTTCGTCGCGTTCGGCTCGCACGTCGACGCGGGGGCGCTCGCCGCGGCGCGAACCGCGGGTTGCGTTGAAGCCATGCCGCGAAGCCGGTTTTCCGGCGAATTGGTCGACTTGATTCGACGATACTTCGATAATAACATTTAATCACGTGTAAGCATAAATAAGTTAAATTTGAAAAACGCCGGTTCAATTCGAAGGTACTTCATCACGTACCGTCGCCCCGGTCCTAAAAGTTTCACTCGGCGTGCGGTATTCTAGCGTGGACCCTAGATTCGGCGTGCGAACCGCGCGATTAACAATTCGCTTTCCACCTCCGTCGAGTTCAAGGATTCGGAGCGACGGGAGCGTAACTTATCGAATAGTCTTATAAAGATGTTTCAGGATCGAATTCGCCGTCGCGTTGGGATCCCGTTTGAGCGATTGGTTTCAGACCTTTTCTCGCGCCTCGGCCTTGAATGAGAGATCGTCGCCCAGAAGATCGATCTTATCGATCCAGGGCATCATGACCGCCGCGGTCGGCACGGCGAGCGTCGTCGTGTCGTGTACCAGGAGGGGAT
>JAKBCQ010000692.1 GCA_021807585.1 Planctomycetota bacterium
GATGAATAATCGTTATGATTTGATCAATTAAAAAATATGCGTGATCAACGCTTTTGGGAATGATCGAGGCGAATGTGATTTGTTATGTTAATAGATTATTGTTTGTATGTTTGTTGACGACGGCGTCGGTCGTCTTCGCGTCGACGGCATCGGCGCGGGGGGACGCCGCCGCGGATTCGGTCCGCCGCGGAGGGACGGCCGCCGACGCGCGGATCGCGAGCGCATTTGCGGCCGAATCAAAGCCTCGAAGCGCGAAGGGGGTCGCTTCGGATTCGTCGCGCGGCGGGGGATCGACGATGATCGTGACAATCGCGGTTGGAATTTTGGCGTTGGGCGCGATTGGAATGGCGGGGCGATCGGCTCGCGTACGAGGGCGGTCGCGTGCGGGGGGCTCTCTCGCGGTTGTCGATCGCGTGTCGATCTCGCCCAAACATGCGGTCTTTCTCGTCAGGGCGGGAGATCGCACTCTCATTATTGGAACGGGACCGCAGGGGCCTCCCGCGTTGTTCGGTGAGCTCGAATCGACGGCGGGAGACGCCGAAGCCGAGCCGATCGCGGCTTCGAGCGTGTTCGCTTCGCTCGTCGAATCGACGGGACGATTGCTGCGCGCCGGAGGCTTGCGAGCCGATGAAACGGAACGCGAGATATCCCGAGCCGGGGCGGTTATGCAAGCAGCATGCGAGGCGGGGGATCAGAAAGGTTCCTCGGCGAGGGGGATTGAAACAAAACACGCCGATACCATGATTTCGGCGCATCGCGTCGGCGTCGGCGCCGCGGCTCGCGGGTCGGCCGAATCGACCGACTCCGAATCGTTCAAACGTCCTCCCGCGACGACGGTTCGGATCGGAGGCGTGGCATGAAAGCGTCTCGTTGCATTTTGATAGCGATGGCGTGTTGCGCCGGTTCGTTCTTGAGTGCGAATGTTCGAGGCGAAGGCGCGGCGGGTGGAGATGCTCCCTCGGCGTCTCGATCGTCGTCGCGGAACGCGGGCTCGAGCGGGAGAATCGGCGCGAACGTTCCGATCACGTCGATCGACTCGGAAGGGGGGCGGGCGCGTGGGGCTTCGGCCGAGGATAAGCCGCGATCGCACGCCGAGCCGGCCAAAGCGGTGGGGGGCGGAGGGGGCGTCGCCGCGATCTTGCCGCGGTTTCCCGCTGCGCTCGACGGCGCGTCGACGACGCGGATGATCGAGACGGTCGTGGTGTTCGGGCTCGTCTCGCTCGCTCCCGCGGCTCTATTAATGATCACGGCGTTTGTTCGGATCAGTATTGTCTTAACGTTATTGCGGCAGGCGTTGGGGAATCCGCAGATTCCCGGCAATCAGGTTCTCACGGTTCTTGCGCTTTTGCTGACGGCGATCGTGATGAGGCCCTCGGTCACTCGCACGTATCACGACGCGATCGAGCCTTTGGTCGCCGGGGAGATCGCTCCGGCGATCGCGTGGGAGATCGGCGTCAAGCCGATCAAGGCGTTTATGATCGATCAAATCTTTGCAACACATCGACAGGCTTATCTTGTCGACTTTTATCGCTACGTGAATCCCGAAGGTCCGAAGCCGACCGATTGTGATTCATTGCCGATGCGGGTGGTGGCGCCGGCGTTTTTGATCGCCGAGCTGACGACGGCGCTTTTGATCGGGTTCGCGATTTATCTGCCGTTTTTGGTGATCGATCTGATCGTGTCGGCGGTGTTGGCGGCGATGGGGATGTTCATGCTTCCACCGGCGCAGGTTTCCGCGCCGCTTAAGCTGATCGTTTTCGTTCTCGCCGACGGTTGGCGACTCGTCGCCGACATGCTGATCCGAAGCTTCGCGCTTGGTTAGGTTCTTCTCGAAAGCGAGGTGGGGAGATGCATTTTGATCAATATGTGATTGATTGTTCTCGTGAAGCGGTGCGTACGGCGCTGGTATTGGGGGGGCCTGTGCTGTTGGCCGCTCTATTGACCGGGTTGGCGACGGGCGCGTTGCAAACGATGACACAGATGCAGGAACCGACGTTGGGGTTGATTGCGCGGATGGTCGCGGTCGCGGTCGTCGCGGCGGCGTTGCTTCCGTGGCTGCTCGGCCGTTGGGTTTCGTACGCGATCGATCAAATCGCCTCGATTCCGGGAATGTTGTGACGAATTCGAGATGCGAATCATAACATAATTATTTAAGTAAAATATGATGTTAAAATTTGAAATTATTGCTCATATTTGTGTATTTGCACGGATCATCGCGGCGGTTTGGACGGCGCCGGGGGGGGGATCGTCGGCGTTCGGGACGCGGTTTCGCTTAATCGCGAGCGTTTTCCTGGCGGTCGCGGTCGCTCCGATCGTCGCGCCGGTGGGGACGTCCGTCGGTTCCGCGGGGGATTGGTTCTGGGCGATTACGGGGGAGCTCGGAGTCGGCGCCGCGGTCGGATTTTCGGCGTCGTTGATCGTCGCCGCGGGGCGTCAGGCGGGGGATATGATCGCATCGGCGGCGGGATTGGGGCACGCGTTGTTGATCGACTCCGAACCCGGCGAAGAGGCGACCGCGATCGGTCGGTTGTTCGGGCTATTGGCGACGGCGTTGTTCGCGGCTTTTGACGGTCCGATGCGAATTGTACGAATGATCGTCGCGAGTTATCGCGTCATACCAGTCGGTCGCTTGAGACCGACGATCCCCTTGGCCGAGTGGGCGTTCGATCGGCTCGACGGATCGCTCGAGACGGCTCTGATCGAGGCCTTCCCTGCGCTTGTAGCGCTTTTGATTGCGGGATTCGCGATCGCGCTGATCGGTCGCGCCGCGCCTTCGCTTGCGCTTTGGTCGACGGCGTTGCCGATGCGGATCGTCGTCGGGCTGATCGTCGTCGCGGCGAGCGTAGGGATCGTCGCCGCGGCGTCGGGGGGCGCCTGGAACGCCCTTCCCGAGCAATTCGATCTCGAACGATTATTATTGTGAATATTTAAATTAATAAAATTATTTAAGAGATATAAAAATGTCTGAAGATCGAACGCAGGCGCCTTCGGCACGGACGCGGTCGGTCGCGCGTGAGCGCGGAATCGTTCCCCGTTGCGGCGAGTTGACCGCGGCGGTCGGCTTGTCGACCGGGGCTTCGCTTTTGGGCGTT
>JAKBCQ010000693.1 GCA_021807585.1 Planctomycetota bacterium
CGACAAGAGTTATTTTTATCAACATATTCATGTTGATTGAATCCGCCTCGGAGATCGCGTCCGCCGACCAGATAGAGAGCCGCCGCGACGAGGAACGCCGCGAGCGTTTCGGTCATCACCGCACGCGATTGCGCGATCAGAACGGGATCGAACGCGACGATCGCCGAAGCGCAAAGCGCGCGCCGATTCGATAAACCGAATCGGATCGATCCAAGATAAATGAGCGCGATCGTTCCCGCTCCCAAAGCCGCGTGCAACGCCAAGATACCGTACCCTACGCGGTCGATTCCGAGTGCGACGATCGGCGCGAGAACCAGCGGATAGAGCGGAGGTCGATAAGCCGTCGGCCGGCCTTCCCACGAAAACCCTCGCCCCGAAACGACCGATTCGGCGAGCGCCAGATACCCGTCGGGGTCTTCGATCGCTCCCCGGCCGCAAAGCGAGGAAGAAGACAATCCGATCCGAACCGCGGCGCCCGCCAAAATGATAAGAATCAAAATGTATGCGTGAAAGTACTTTGTGTTCACATTCATCGATCCTTGGATCGCTTCGGCTTACGATTTCGGACGATCGATCGGCGGGATTCGGACGCGAGGATGCTCCGATTCGTTATTGTTTGCTCGACGCGGCGACCGGGCGCCCGCTCGAACCTTCGCTCAGCGTCCGTCTTTCTTGCCCGAGTCGTCGTCTTTTACGCGAGTAAGACTCATCAACATCGGCGGGGCTCCCGCACCGTCTTTGAATTCTTTGGGTCGTTCGCCGTCGGGCCCGTTGCTGCAAACCCTAAGCGTATCGCCGTCGACCGCGTAGATCGACTTCGAATCGGGCAAAGCGTCGCCGTCGGCGCCGACGAATTCAACCCAATCCATCGTCTTGGGATCGGCCTTCTCGTCGATCTTGATCTTTCCTTTGATCAAAAAATCTTGCCCGTCGGGCGACGAGAACCGCACCATCACGGTTGTGTCCTTGAATTCCATCAGCAGCGACACGGTCTTTTCTGGTCCCGCCATTCCCTTCCATTTTCCTTGTAGCTTGGCGAGATCCCCCGTCGGAGCGTCGGCCGCCCAAACCAAGCTGGATAAACAAACGACCGCCGCGAACCACACGCCAACCCAAGCCAATGCTTTCCCTCGCATCGATACTTCCCCCTCGATAATCGCGCGAAACTCGATCGGCTCGCGTCCCTCACGAGCCTCAGCCTTGAATAACACTCGTCATCGCTCGACGACCGACGACGCTCGAATCGTAACGACGCTCTCGACTCGCGTCAAAGCTCTCGACTCGCGTCAAAGCTCTCGACTCGCCGCGGCGCTCGGTTCAGCGTCGCTCGAAGTTAATTGTCGCGACGCCGGACTTCGCTCGCCAGCCAAGAATTGAGCGCCTTTCGGAGCGACGAGGCTTCTTGATTACGAATCGCCGAGAGATCGCGCCTTTCGGCGGGATCGGCGATCACGTCAAACAATTCGGCTTTCCCCTGATTGGTGATGACAAGTTTATATTTCCCCCGCGTCGCGGCGACCTGATTTCCCCCTTCGCTCCGCCACTCCCAGAAGATCGTTCGATCGGGGGCGCGTTCGGTTCCAAGCCAAACGGGCCAAAGGTTCACACCGTCGACCTTCCAATCGGTTTTGACGGTCGATCCCGCCGCGGCGACGAATGTCGGCAGCAGGTCGATCGCGTGCATGACTTCGTCGTTCGAGCTTCCCGCGGGGATTCGACCCGGCCACAACGCGAACGACGGCACGCGCACTCCTCCCTCCCAAACCGTTCGCTTTTGGCCCCTGAAAGGGCGATTGCTGTCGTGATAAACGCTCGCGCCCCGATTTCCCACCTCGAATGTCGCGCCTTGATCGCTCGTGAAGACGATGAGCGTATCTCGCGATAAATTCAATTCGTCGAGCGTCCGTTTCACTTTGCCCACATTCTTATCGAGCCGCGCGATCATCGCGGCGTAGGTTGCGTTGAAAGGCTTTTGAGGATCGGTCTCGGCGAATTTCCCGTTGTACGCGGCGATCTCGTCGGCGGGAGCTTCAATCGCGAAGTGAGAATTCGTGAATGCGAGATACAGAAAGAACGGTTGTTTGGTGCCGGCCCTCCCCCTGAGAAACGCGATCGCGCGGTCGGCGAACAGATCGTCGGCGTAGCCCGAAACGGGCTCTTCAGATCGACCGTTCCACAATTTTTTGGGATATTTCTGATGAGCTTCCGTAGCGTCGGTGAATCCAAAGAACTCGTCGAAACCTTGATCCATGGGATGGATGTAGGTTTTCGAGCCCTTGGGGGGCTTGCCGTGATGCCATTTGCCCGCAAGCGCCGTGACGTATCCGAGCGATTTGAGCGCCTCGGCGATCGTCGTTTCGGAATCGGGGAGGTCGTCGTTGTTGCCCGTGACTCCGCAGTGGATCGTGTATTTGCCCGTGAGCATCGCGGCGCGGCTGGGGCAGCAGACCGCGGCGGCGGCGTAAAACCGGCGGAAGATCGTCCCCCCCGCGGCGAGCGCATCAAGTTCGGGGGTTTTCCAGTCGGTTCGTCCGTTGAAGCCGACATCCCCCCAACCAAGGTCGTCGGCGTTGATCAGTACGATGTTCGGCCGCGGCGTCGCGGGGGGGGGCTCGGCCCGAGCTTGCAATTCAGGCGCGGCCGCGACGAGAATCAATAAGTATACGCATGCGTATACAAAAAACTCATATTTGATTTTCATACGGAACATAATAGAATAAACCCTCGCTCAAGGGGAGAGATTACCGCCGCCGACGGCCGTATCGTGCGCGTTCGGGAGCGGCGAGTCAACGATCGCGCGACGCCGGCCCCTTGCGACGGCGAACGTCGCGGATATAGTGGCGCGAACACACACTCGAGGCGAAACGAGGGTCGATCGATCGCGGCGCGGCGCCGGTCGACGGCGACCGCTCGACGGCTATGGTTGCGAGGGACGAGCGATGAGCAAAATGAAGGTGGGGATGATCGGCGGCGGGGGTCCGGCGAATTTCTTCGGCGCGCCGCATCGACGTGCGATCTTGATGGACAACTCGGCCGAGCTCGCCGCGGGCGCTCTTCGGTCGAACCCCGACGATACGGTCTCCTGTGCGAA
>JAKBCQ010000694.1 GCA_021807585.1 Planctomycetota bacterium
AAACCACGGGAGCTTATGCAAAAATGGAGCGCGGGGGAGCTTCCATCTTGTGCAAAAGTGCTCAAGTCCTTTGATGAGAAACGTGCGCGAGTCGCCCGCGAGCGGTCGGGTGGCGACAAAATAGCTTGCGAGCGAAAAGAAGACGACGAGAGTCGTTACGCTGAACGCGTTGATGAACCGCCGGCTCGGCGCCTCGTGCCAAAACAGTTGGTTCACGCCGTATGTTTTGCCGACGATTCCATGAATGAGGAAGACGGGCAAAAGGACGAGAAACAATAAAAAGAAATGAGCGCCGGCCATATGGATCAGCAGGCTCATCAGCGGCCAATAGACGCGAACGAGGATCACAGCCACGATCGCGACCGCCGCGAGCGAGCCGTACGGCGGCTTACGATCGGTCTCGCCGTACCCCTCGCGATCCTCGATGCTCGCCTCGACCGCCTGTGATCTCATTACGACCCCCTCTTGGGACAAGCGGAACGAGGCGCCGTGCTCGCTCTCAGACGACCCCGGCGGTTCGCCTTCAACGAGTTCGGTCGCACGCGATATCCCATGAGGATCGAAGTCGACATCGACATATCCCTTGTAACGACGGCTCGCGGCCGTACCGCCGACCGAACCGACCGCGTCTCGCGGACAGAGACCTGAGCACGGCGCGTTTCGCCTCGATAAGATGAACCTCCGGCGCGGCAAGATAAACCTCCGGCGCGGCCGGCGCGAACTGATATAAAATGATATGGAATGAACACTTCGCGATCAACCCCCCCGGAGATGCAGACGCGAGCGGATCGCCCGGATTAGACCGCATTCGATGGTAAGCCGCTTCAAGCATCGCAAACATGTCTTAATAAATAAATCTTTTAATATGATGGGTTCGGGTGGAAGCGATCGCGGGCTCAGGCGGATGCAAGTTGATGCATGTATCTCGCTTCCGATCGCTCTCGAAGCCCGCGGATGGTTCATCGGCTTTCCAAACGGTAAGATCGATCGGAAATGAACCAGGGGGATCGCGTCATGATACGAGATAAGAAGATTGTGCGGAGCGTCGCCGTATGGATTTGCTTCGGCTTCGGCGGCTTGTCGTTCGGCTTCTCATCCGGTTTCGCGGCCGAGGCCGAACCGCGTGCGGTCCTTGCCTGGCCTGCGGGGCCGCTCGACGTCAAGATCGCGTTCGACCGACCGATCGATGCGAAATCGGTCGAATCGCTTGTCGATCAAACGATCGAATACCGGGCGGATTCGGCACGGATTGAAGGATCAAACCAGCTCGGCGGTGGATCGAGGGCGAAAACCGATTCGAGCGTCGATCGGCCCGGGAAGTTGCGGATCGCCGCGGCGCGGGTCGACGACGACGGCAGGACGCTCGTCCTCGCGACCGATCCACATCCGGTCGAGGCGCTCTACGCGGCGAAATTAACCGGGATCCGTTCCGCGACGGCGAACTCGAAGCCGTTCATCGTGAATCTCGCCTACGATTTATCCGGGGTCGAGGCCGCGTGGGACGACGGGACCGCGGACGCCAAGCCCGCGTGGACCGCGTGGTGGCCCGACGTCGATCCCGCGGTCGTTAAAAAGCTGACGACGGGATCGATTGAGCACTGCAAAATGTTAGAATATCTTAATCGAAACGGTCGACTCACGCTCCGGACGTTTGTCAAATTTCCGCGGGGAAAAGCGACGATTCGGATCGAAACGAACAGGCCGATCGAGGCAACGCTCGGATCTCAGACCTCGGACGCGAGCGGCGATCGATCGACGGTCGAGCTATCGACCGAATCGAACGGAGAAGCGGTGGAGTGGATCACGACGATCAAAACTTCGTCGCAAGTAAAGCCGTTGAAATTGTACACGACGTTGCGCGTCGGCGACGATCCGATCGTGCGAACAATATCCCCAAAAATGTTGATTCTTCCGTGGGCGCCCGCGTCGGTCGCGTCTTCCGCATCGGCGGCGAAGCCGACTTTTTCGCTCGAAGGAGGCGATCCCGGTCGCGGCAAGCTCGTGTTTCAAAGCGAGCAAGCCAAATGTTCCAGTTGTCATAAGGTGAGAGGGGAGGGGGGGGCGATCGGACCCGATCTGAGCGATATTGCCGGCAAGGGTTTGGACTCGGTGTTTCGTGAGATCGCCGAGCCGAGCGCGTCGATTCATCCCGATTTCGTCGCGTATACGGTCGCGAGGCAAGACGGTCGTGTGGCGATGGGAATTGTTCGAGCGCGCGGCGCCGATGCGATCCGCGTGATCGATACCAACGCTCAAGAAACGCTGATTCCTCGATCCGATGTCGTCGAATTGAGACCGAGTTCGAGCTCGATCATGCCCGCGGGACTGATCGGCGTGATCGGCGAGGACAAAACGCGCGACCTGCTCGCGTTCTTGACGCAAAAGCCCGGCGCTCCGCCGGCGAAGGTTTCTCAAGCCGCGAATCAACCCTCGGCGGGGGGCAAGCCGAATCGTCCGCCGCGGCGTCGGTCGCTCGACGAGATCGAGGCGATTACGGGTAAACCCGACGCGAATGAATCAATCAAAGCATCCAAAATTCGACCGATCCAGATTCTTTTTGTTCACGGCAAAAAGGAGTTCGGTCCCGGCGAGCACGAATATCCCGCGTGGGCCGAGGGTTGGCGGCGCATTGTGACGAAACAGCCGGGGGTCTCGGCGACGACCGTTTTGGATTGGCCGAGCGCCGAACAATGGCGCGGCGCGGACTTGGCGGTCTTCTATTTTTGGGATCACGATTGGGCGCCGAATCAACTGAGCGATATCGATCGGTTTTTGGCGAAAGGGGGCGGGATCGTCGCGCTCCATTCGAGCATGGTGATCGATCAGGATCCCAAGGGATTGGCCGACCGGTTCGGGCTGGCTTCATATTCTAAGAAACGCAAATTCCTACATGCGCCGCACCGGGCCGATTTTCCGTCGAATAATTCCGACCCGATTATTCATGGATTTAAGCATCTTGATTTGATTGACGAGGCGTATTGGGATATGGCGGGCGATCTTTCCAAGGTTACGGTTTTGGCGAATGCGATCGAGGACGGATCGGCTCGGCCGGTCGTTTGGAAGCGCGAGGTCGGCGGGGGCCGGGTGT
>JAKBCQ010000695.1 GCA_021807585.1 Planctomycetota bacterium
TTGATTGGAAGCTGCCGAGCCTCCCGCCGCGGCTTCACAATCCTCCGCGGCTTCCGTTGCGCCTCCTCAAAAGCCCGAGCCTCCAGCCGCACCTCCTCAAACTCCCGCGCCTCCCGTTGCGCTTTTCGCCGACGACGACGAGGAGGACGAAGAAGCCGACGACGACGACGAAGCCGAGGATTTTCCCAGCGTCGAGATGCTCGAAAAAGAGGACGAGCGACGATCGTCGCCGCCTTCACCCGCCGATGATCCAGGCGGAAGATTTACACATGGAGATACAGAGAGGATTGCACGTGATCTTTCGACGGGGCGTCGCGATCGGCGGGTTGATGCGAATTCGGACGGTTACGGCGACGATCCGTTGCCGGCGGGATTGCGCGCCGAGTTGGGTCGAGACGATTTGAGGGCGGAATCGGAGACGGTCGTGCTGGGGGTGGGCGGGGGTTTAGCGCCCGCGACCGAGTGGGATCATTCGACGAAGGCGGAGATCGGCGACATGGCGCTCGGCGAGCACGCGAGCGACGTTGACGACGATTTATCGCTTTCGCGCGGCGGCACGGAGAAGGTTGAGGAGCTCGATCTCGCGGCGATGGTGGACGTTGCGATGCAGCTCGTGCTTTTCTTCCTTGTGACGGGTCTGACGGTGATGTTCAAGACGATGGAGGTCCCCAAACCGAATCCCGACAAGCCCGCGGGAGGCGTTTCGCAGGGGCAGGGACGGACGCTCGACGACCTAATGCATGATTATATTCTTGTAGAAATGGATTCGGAGGGTTCGATCAAGGTTGATCAGGAGCCCGTCGCGGCGAATTTCGACGCGCTTGTCGAGCGGTTGCGGACGGCGCGGGAATCGTCGGGGGGGCGGAACACGATGTTGCTCAACGTCGATTACAACACGCCGCATCGCGATGCGGTGATGGCTTACGACGCGGCGAACGAGATCGGTCTGAGCGTGGCGGTGGGGCAGCCGAGCCAGGAATCGAGCGGAGCGCCTCCTCCGGCGCCCGCCGCGCCGAAAGGCGGAATGTAGCGATACGGTCGTGCTCCGGCGGCCGGAAATTAGATCAAGAAATCTTGATATTGCGGTATTTGAATAAATTATTGAATGGCAATCACAAATCATCTATGAGGGGGCGGTCGGGGTCGCGGGGGGGGAATCGTCGATGAGGTTTAGTCCTTCGTCGCGGCGACCGCTGTTCGATTCGGCGTCGTCAAGGAGTTGATCGAGGGGCGGCGAAGCACCCGGTTTGACCGCCGCGGTCGCTCGTTCAGCGGCGCGGGCGTCGAAACGTATGTCGGCGGAATTCGGTTCGGCTTGAGGAAGCTCGACGGACTTCTCGTTCGGCTCGAACGCCACGAGTTCGATCATCTCGCCTCCGAGGGGGATCCCTGCGCGGCGCAGTTCGACCTTCGCTCGCAGCTTGCAGTCGCTTTCGATCTTCAGGTCGTCGACGTCGCGGGCCGGTATCCAATAATAGGCGCGCAAGCGAACACCGTCTTGTTCGAGCTCCTCGACAAGCGTGCGGGGCGGGGGTTCGTCGAGAATTCCGTCGTGTCCCGCGAGCGCCGTGTCGATCGCCCGACGCGCCCGTTCGACCGAGACGTTGTGCGGCACGACGACGTCGAAGCTCGCCCGCACGCTCGGAGACGCGGTCGAATTCACCAAGATTTCTTTGTAGATGATGGCGTTGGGGATTCGTACCTGATTACCTTCAAGCGTGACGAGTACGGTCGCGCGCGAATTGAGCGATTTGATTACCCCCGCGTGTCCCGCGACTTGAACATAATCGCCGATCTGAAACGGCCGGCGAACGCCGAGCAGAATCGACGCGATGAAATTCTCGACGATGTCGCGAAACGCGAAACCGATCGCCAACGTGGCCAACCCGGCGACCCCCATAATCGACAAGACAATATGCGTTAAATCTAGAATTGATAACGCCAACATGGCTCCGCCGAACGCGAGCGCGGTTCCCAGCAACGAACCGACGACTGATCGCAAAAGCATATTTTTAAATAACGGGGAGAGGAGACGTTCGGAGTTGTCGTTGCAAGCCCGTGCCAGGAAGAGCGCCGCGGCGAACACGCCGATCGCCACGATCGCCAGGAGCCATTTCCGCCGCGCGACCGCGAGATATTCTTGGATCACTTTCCAGGCGATTTGATCCCCTCTCAAGATCTCGTCGTCGGTCTTCATCGAATTGATCACGAGCCGAACGCCTTCGACCCGGCCGGCGATCTCGGTCACCTCGCGGCTCGTCTCTTTGTTCTCGATATGACCCTTGAGGACGACGATCCCCTCCCGCGACGTCACCTGAATTTTCCGCACCCCGGGATAGATCGGCAGAAACTCCTCAAGGGTTTTGACGATCCGTTGATCGTGCGCGGGCCGATTGTCGCTGATCTCTCCCGCGGTGGTCGCGATCAGATCCCCTTTCGCGTCTTTGATCACTTTTGGAACGCGAGCCGGAGAACTCGCTTCGTCGGTCGCCTGACCGACCGGAGGGGGAACGATTTGAGCTCGCGCGGCGGTCGACGACGAGGCGAAAACCGCGAAAACGATAATCCGCGTAGCCGATCGACGAATCCAATGATTCTTTTTCATAGAATCGCCTTATCCGTTCCCGCCCCCCCGCGGACTCGCTCGCTTGAGCCATCGAACGCGCCCGTCGAGCGTCCGGGCGTTGCAGCCGAATCCGCCGCGCGACGTTCCTATCTTATCGCTCGAAGCCCGCCGCGGGCAAACGCTCGCCGGAGGATTCGCCGCAATCAACAAACAAACAAGTCGGCAATCAATAAAATAAGGGCGATTGTCGTTATTGATCCCAACTCGCCGATCGGCTTGCGGCCGACACGCGTTTCGCCGCGGCGTGTACGTTCGCCCCCGAGATCGACTTCATGCAAAGATGACCGTGATGACAATCGCTTAAGCGTCTTAAATGACAAGGCGAACACGCGATATCGGCGCGCACCACCGATTCGGGTCGCCCGTACGGGCCGATCCGCGCCGGATCGGTCGGGCCAAAAACCCCCACGACGGGTCGATCGAGCGCAACCGCGAGATGCATCGATCCCGAATCGTTCGTC
>JAKBCQ010000696.1 GCA_021807585.1 Planctomycetota bacterium
GAGATCTATCACCGCGCATATACCCCTTCCAAGCAAGCCGACGGCCAGGGACAATGGTCTGGTACCGAGCGCGTCACGAACGCCAAGGGGTCGGATTTCCACGTCGTCTCAACGACCGACGGACAGGGGAACGTGTGGCTCGCGTGGCAGGCGTTCCGCGGAGACAATTACGATATTATGGCATGCGCCCTCGCCGATTCTCACCCGATGCGCGAGCCGTTCGTCGTTTCGTCGAGTCCCTCGGACGACTGGAGTCCGGCGATCGCAGCCGATATCAAAGGGTCCGTTTTCGTCGCCTGGGACACCTATGACAAGGGTAATTTTGACGTCTTATTACGAGATATCGGCAAGCGTGGTTCCAAGCCCGTGACGGTCGCCGATTCGGCGCGATTCGAGGCGCGTCCGAGCCTCGTTTGCGACAAGGAGTCGAGGCTTTGGATCGCCTACGAGGAAGGGGACGAGCAATGGGGCAAGGATTACGCGAGTTCGAATGGGTTTCAGCGGGTGGGTTTGGCCAAGAATCCGGGCTTTGCGCTTTACGTTAATAGGACGGTCCGGATCAAATGCCTTGATGCCGGGAATTTGATGCGACTGACCGCGGGTTCGGAGTTGAATTTTGGCGAGTTGAAGAGCAATCGGAGCGTGCCGCGGCTGGCGACCGACGATCACGGGGGAATCTGGCTGTTCGTACGCCATCATCCCGGTGCGGGGGGCGAGGTCTGGGTCGGCTCCTTCCTTCGGTTCGACGGCGATACTTGGTCGACGCCTCGGCGGTTGGCCGCGTCGACGAACCTGATCGACAACCGTCCCGCGCTCGCCGCGGTCGGCGACGGTTTGCTCGCGGTTTATAGCGGCGACCGCCGCACCTCGACGCAAAATCGCCGCGAAGACGACCTGTACGCGGCGCGGCTCGGCGCGACGGGAACGATCAAGCCGCCCAAGCTCGAACCCGACGTTCAGGCCGACGCCCCCAAGGTCCAGGCGGTTCACCCGAACGAGATCGAGGACGTCGCTCGGCTGCGCGACTACCGTATCCAAAGCGGAGGCCAAACCCTTCGGCCGATCCGCGGCGAATTTCATCGACACACCGAAATCTCGTCGCACGCCGACCAGGACGGCCTTCTTGAAGACATGTGGAGATACGCACTCGATGCCGTTCATCATGACTGGATGGGTAACGGCGACCACGATAACGGGTTCGGTCATGAATATATGTGGTGGCTCGTCCAAAAAACGGCGGATATTCATAACAACGAGTCGCGATTCGTCGCGGCGCAAACTTATGAACGGAGCGTCGTCTATCCAAACGGCCACCGCAACGTGATGGCGCCTCGTCGGGGAATCCGTCCGCTGCCTCGCGGCGAGCTTCCGGGAACCGCCGAAGCGGGTACGCCCGACACCAAACTGCTCTACAAGTATCTCAAACATTTCGACGCCATTTGCGCTTCGCACACGAGCGCCACAGACATGGGGACCGATTGGCGCGACAACGACCCCGAAGTCGAGCCCGTGGTCGAGATTTACCAGGGCCACCGTCACAATTACGAACACCCCGGGGCTCCGCGATCGCCGACGGCTGAGACCGAGATCGGCGGCTTTCAGCCCGCCGGGTTCGTCTGGAACGCCTTGGCCAAGGGGTACAAGCTCGGCTTCGAAAGCTCGAGCGATCATGTCAGTACACATTGGAGTTATGCGATCGTGTTCGCCTCCGAGCGGTCGCGGCGGGGAATTATCGACGCCTTCAAGAAACGGCATTGCTACGCCGCGACCGACAATATACTCCTTGACGTTCGTTCGGGCGATCATATGATGGGCGATACGTTCACGACCGACGACAAGCCGACCCTCAAGATCGGCGCGCACGGCACGTCTCCGATCGTCAAGATTCACGTGATCCGCGACGACAAGTACGCGCTCACGGTTGAACCGAACGAGCCGAAGGTTTCGCTCGTCTACACCGACGACGACGCCGAGCCGGGCGGATCGCATTACTATTACGTGCGCGTCGAGCAGGCCGACGGCAATCTCGCGTGGGGCTCGCCGATGTGGATCACACGGTCGAAGTAACACGACGATCGATTCAAGATATCGCTCGCAAGGGCGCGGCGCCGGAACACGACCGACGCCGCGTCGCCTGAAAAAGTTACCGATTCGAGAACATAACGAAATAAGCAGATATCTGTTTCTAGAAGCTGGAAAGGCGACCGTCTTGCACCGTGAATTCGACCCCGAGCGGATGGGATTCGGCCACACGCGCCCGCGCGATCACGAGCGCGGAGCGGCGGGCGATCACCATCATCATCGAGATCACGGCGGCGATCATCATCATCACACCGCGCACGATCACGATCACGCCGCCGAACTGAGAACGCTCGTCGCAACGACGGTTGTCGTAGGCGTGTTGATCGTCGCCGATTTTCTCCTGGCGACGTGGGGCGAGGCGTACCGTCGCCCGTTCGGCGTCTCGCCGATGTTGTTGGCTGCGATCATCGGCGGCGGTCGCGTGGTGTATCTCGCTCTCGCGGCGTTGTTCGAGGGACGCATCGGCGCCGATATCGCGCTCGCGGTCGCGTGCGTCGCAGCCGCGGTGATGCGCGAGTATTTCGTCGCCGCCGAGGTCGTCTTCATCGCGCTCGTCGGAGAATGTCTCGAAGCGCTCACGTTCGATCGCGCCCAGCGGGCGATCACGAGGCTGCTCGAATACAGGCCGAGGACGGCCCGCGTGCTCCGCGACGATCAAGAGGTCGAGATCGCCGCCGAAGCCTTGGCGATCGGCGACGTTCTCGTCATTCGACCCGGAGAGCGGATCGCGGCCGACGGCAAGGTGCTTCGCGGTCGATCCGCGGTCGATCAGGCGGTGCTGACCGGCGAGAGCCTGCCCGTCGATAAAGGAGAAGGTGATCAGGTTTTCACAGGTACGGTCAATCAATTCGGCCGGCTCGAGGTCGAGGCCGAGAGGGTGGGCGAGGAGACGACGCTCGGCAGGGTGATTCGGCTGCTCGCGGAGGCTCGGCGGAATCGTTCTCCGCTCGAGCGAACCGCCGACCGTTACGCGCGGCTTTTCCTTCCCGCGGTGTTGATCGCCG
>JAKBCQ010000010.1 GCA_021807585.1 Planctomycetota bacterium
AAATTGAAAACATTATCAAAAGACGACCCGAAAACGCTTGAATCATGGCGTGAATACAAAAGCACATTGGCACGTATCTTGTTAAGCGACGGCGCTTTTCTCGCCGCGGCGGCGGAATTGCGCGACGTTCAGGCGACGTATCCCGAGTCGTCTTATATGTACGCGAATTACGAGGCGGCGCTGGGAGTCGCGGCGATGAGGCGGGGCGAGGTTGAGAACTGTGTTTCGTGCCAAAACGAGGCGAGTTGTGTTTTTCCGCTCGCCGCCGCGGCGATCCACCAAAAAAAAGCGGGGTCGCGCGAGGCGATCGAGCACTATAACAAATATCTAGATAAGCGTCCCGAGGATCTCGGCGCGCGTTGGCTTTTAAATGTTGTTTATATGACGTTGGGCGAATACCCTGATCGCGTTCCCAGGGATCGCCTGATCGATCTCGCATCGTTTCGGTCGGCGATCGAGGTCGGCCGGTTCCGGAACGTCGCCAAAAATACGGGGATCGACTTGATCGGTCCGCGGTACGCCGGGGGGAGCGCGATCGACGATTTCAATAACGACGGTTTGCTCGACATCGTTTCGGGGACCGAGTCGCCCGAGCAGGGGGCTTCGCTCTTGATCAACAAAGGAGACGGAACGTTCGAGGATCGAGCCGTTTCGGCGGGGCTCGCGGCGCAGGTCGGTTCGCTCAATCTTAAACATACCGATTACGACAACGATGGAAATCTTGATATTTTATTCCTTCGAGGCGCGTGGGAGAAGGCGCAGCGGATGTCGCTTTTGCGGAACCGGGGCGACGGTACATTTGAAGACGCGACGGTGTCGGCGGGTCTTGATCGTCCGATCGCGTCGGCGTCGGCGGGGTGGGCCGATTACGACAACGACGGCTTCGTCGACTTTTACATTGCCGGGGAGACGACGACGAAACCGAGCGGCGATCCGTTCGCGGCCGACGTCGAATCACCCAACGCGGCTCGGTTGTATCACAACAACGGCGACGGCACGTTCACCGACGTCGCCGATCGAGCCGGCGTGCGCAACATCGCGTTCGCCAAGGGGGTCGCGTGGGGGGATTACGATCTCGACGGATATCCCGACTTGTTCGTTTCCAACATGGGCGCGCGTTCACGATTTTTTCATAACAAAGGAGACGGCACGTTCGAAGAGGTCGGCGCGAAGCTCAAGGTTCCCGGAACGTGGACCGGGTTCGCGTGCTGGTTCTTTGATTACGACAACGACGGCGATCTCGATCTCTTCGTCAACGGCTTCTTCGGGTCGCTCCATCAAACGATCGCAAGCATGATCGGCCGCCCCAGGGGAGGGGAATCCCCCCGGCTTTATCGCAACGATCGTGAGAACGGGTTTAAAGACGTCACCGATGAATCAGGGCTCAATCGTTTGATTATGGCTATGGGATGCAATTTTAGTGATATTGATAACGACGGTTATCTTGATATTTATGAAGGGACCGGCAAGCCCGAATACGCGTTTTTGATTCCCAACGTTATGCTTAAGAACGATCGCGGTCGGCGGTTCGTCGACGTCACGCTCGCGACGGGGACGGGGCACCTTCAAAAGGGGCACGGCGTTTCGTTCGGCGATTGGAACAACGACGGCTACGCCGATTTATTCGTCCGCTCGGGGGGAGCTTTCCGCGGCGATCAGGCGAACGCGGTTTTGTTCCAAAATCCGGGCGGGACGAATCATTGGATTTATGTGAAATTGATCGGCAACAAGACAAACCGCGCCGCGATCGGCGCCGCGGTGAAGATTACGCTCGACGACGAGCCTGGATATCCCTCGCCGAACATCCGCTATCGCGTCGTCTCGGCGGGTTCGAGCTGGGGAGGGAACGGCTTCCCGATGACGATCGGCCTCGGCGCGGCGCAAACGATCAAATCGCTCGAGGTGATCTGGCCGACGAGCAAATCGAAGCAAAAGTTCGAGAACGTTAAGATCGATCAATCGATCTCGATTACCGAATTCGCCGATACGTACCAAACCCTCGATCGCAAGCCGATCGCCGTTCCAAGAATCGACGAATAATTGTTTAATTTATTAAATCATATATTGATAATAATGGAATCGGGAGTTCATCGGATCGGTTAGGTATCAATGTTCTTACGGACGGTCGGCTCGATCGCGCGTTTTTCGATCTTATAGGCGCGGCGCCTACGAACGAGAGCACTCGGGGTCTCCGACCAGGGTCGCCGATCATAGATCGCGCAGCGCGCGATCGTATCCCGGCGGCGCTCGTTCTTGGTAAACTGATCGACGTGCGTCCTTGATAAAATCGCTCGCTCGGGGAACTCTTCGCGTGAGCGCTGCGTCTAAACGAGCGTCGTGACGACTGTCGCTTTTCCCCCCTCAACTTCTGGAGCTTCGTCCCATGTCTCGATTTCCTCGGCGGTTCGTGATCGTAGGCTGGGCGTTCGTCGGTTTGATCGCCGCGGGATTGACCTACGCGTTCGGCCCTGATGAATCGACCAAGCCGATCAAGGCGACCGATCCGATCGCTCCGGTGCTGCCGCGAAGCGTCGCCGGTCCACTCGAGGAGGGACGTTACGCCGAAGCCGTTTCGGCGATCGACGCGCTGATCAAGCCCGATCAACCGCCCGCCGATCGCGCGTATCTGGGACTCGTCAAAGGGATTGCGGCACGACTTTCGGGTTCGATCGACGGCGGTCGCAAGGCGCTCCAGAATGCGCTCGAGGCCGACGCCAAAGGCGTTTGGTCGGGTCGGATTCGATTTGAGCTCGCGACGCTTGAACTCGCCGCGGCTCGCCCTGTTGAGGCCGAGGCGCTCGCCCGCGCCGAGGTCGAAACGCTCCTCGATCCCGCCCGCAAGGATCGGCTCGCCAAGATCGTCAGCGATTTCGCGCGGAGCCTGATCGCTCCCAAAGAATCCTTGACACCCGCCGATCCCAACGCGGCGCACGATTTATTCGCCCAGGCGCGCGAACTCGCTCAAGGCGCCGAGATCAAAGCTCGGCTTTTGTACGAGATGGCGTCGCTGAGCCGAATCGCCGGGAATCCGCAACGCGCGATCGAAGAGCTAAACGCTTATCTCAAAGAATACCCGAAAGAGGACGGTCGGCCCGAGGCTCGTTTTCTGCTGGGAGATTCGCAACTGACGATCGGTCAGAACGTCGCGGCGCGGATGACATGGGCCGATTTGGCGCGTGATCTCAAGGACAAGCCCGAGGCTCGATTCCGCAACCTTCGAGCTTCGTCGCTTTATCAGATCACGAGGACGCATGGAATGCCCCAACCGCCGAGCGACGTCGAGCTCAATCTCGCGATCGCCGCGACGCGTCGTTTTTTGGACGACGCTCCCGAGCATCCGCTCGCGGTCAAGGCCGCGTACGAACTCGGCGCCGCCGCGCAATCGCGGGGAAAGACCGATCGCGCTCTCGAATACTTCAAGGCGTTTCTCGCCGATTCGGGCTTCAAGGCGACGACCGACGCCGCCAAACGCGACCGGCTCGAACTCGGCATGTCCGCGACCTTCCAGATCGCATTGATCCTTCAAACACAAGAAAAATATGACGAGGCGATCGCCGCGTGGAAGGGTTACCTGGCGCAATATCCCGACGGCCCGCAATCCGCCGACGCTCGCCGCGCGATCGTCGACACTCAATATCTGATTGCGCAATTTTATGATCGGAAAAAACAATTCGATCGAGCGCGTTCGGCTTATGCGTCGTTCGTCGCCGAGAATCCGCTCGATCCGCGGGCGCCGCAGGCGTATTTCGAGCTCGGTCGCATTCGTAATGATGAAAAAAAGTATGACGATGCGATCGCCGCGTGGAATTTGCTCGCGGGGAAATTTCCCAAAACCGAGCCCGCCGAGCACGCGCTCTTTTCGATCGCTCAGACGCTCGAAACCGAAAAGGGGGATTTGACCGCGGCGATCGAGCAATACCGCAAGGTGACGGTCGAGCCCTGGTCGTCTCACGCTCGGATGCGGATCGCGGTGATGGAGGCGCGCGAGCTTACGGTGATCACCCCCAGAACGTTTCGATCGGGGGAGACGCCGATCCTCAAAATCCACACCCGCAATCTTGATAAATTGACTTTCTCGGCATATAAGCTCGACGCCGAATCGTACTTCCGCAAGAAGAACACGCTCCGAGGCGTCGAATCGCTCGATATCGGCCTCGTCGCCCCCGACGCCGAATGGACCGAGGATGTTCCGAATCGCGCCCGTTACAAACCGATCGAGCACGATTACCAGCTCCCCAAGGCGACCGTCCCGGGAGTTTGGGTCGTCAAAGTGAGCGACGAAAAAACGCTCCAGGCGACGACGCTCGTCCTCGGCAGCGATATCGACGCGATCGTCAAAGCGTCGCGCGAGCAAACGCTCTTTTTTGTTCAAGATATGAAAACCGGTAAAGGTCGAGCGGGGGCGCGGGTGCTCGTCGTCGATTCGGCGGGAGTCGATATCGATCTTAAGACCGATCGCGAGGGAATGCTGCTCGTCGACAGGCCCAAACCGCGCGACCCGAATTCGAGGCTTTCGTATTTGATCATCGACGGCGACGACGTCGCGGGTTCGGGATTGGCGATTCCGGGAACCGTCGCGCAAGGGCTTTCTCCCCGCGCTTATATTCTTACCGATCGACCCGCTTATCGACCCGGCAACGACGTTGAAATCAAGGGAATCGTCCGACAGATTAAAGACGGTCGCTACGCGAACTCGGCGAACGACGAATACACGCTCCATGTCGTCGACCCGCTCGGGCGTGTCTTGCTCGATCGGCGCGTTCGGCTCTCGGAATTCGGCACGTTTCACGATCGTTTATCGCTCGATCCCGCCGCGCCGTTGGGAACATATCGGATCGGCGTGTCGAGGCCCGGTTTTCATGATCCCGGAGGCTCGTTCGAAGTCCAAGAATACCGGCTCGAGAAGATCGACCTCGCGATTCAGCTCAAAAAGACCGTCGTTTATCGCGGCGACAAAGTCGAGGCCGACGTCGTCGCTCGGTATCAGTACGGATCTCCCGTCGTCGGCCACGAGGTCGTCGTTCAGCTTCCCGACGGCAGATCGCTCACGGCTTCGACCGACGTCGCGGGAAAATTCCATCTCGAATTCGACACCGACGGATTCGCCGAAGATCAAGTGTTAAATATTCTGGCGCAGTTACCTCAAGACGGCGTGAACGCGTACGCGGTCGCGATGCTCGCGACCGGCGGTTTTGATATCGAGATCGCGACCGATCGCGACGTATTCCTCGACGGAGAAACGATCGCTGTCGACATCAAGACCAAGGACGCCGCGGGAAAACCGATCGGCGAAAAATTGGTTGTTGAGGCGATTAAACGTTTGAACGAGGCGGGACGCACGGTCGAGCGAACCTCGACTCGCATCGACGATATCCGCACCGATGCGACCAAGGGCGAGGCCCGCGCTTCGATTCGAATCGACGATCCCGAAGGGGGAACGTTCGTATTGCGCGTGTCGGGGATCGACCGCTTCGGCGCGCCGATCGTCGCCGATAAAATCACGACGATCTCGGGCAAGAACGATCCCGCGCGGCTGCGGATTTTATCCGATCGAACCGTCTTCCGTTCGGGAGAAACCGCCAAGGTGAACCTCCACGCACGCGATAAGGGAGGCGTTACGCTCCTCGCGTGGGAGGCCGACCGAGTGCTTTCTTATAAAATTGTTAATATCAAAGAAGGCGATAACGCGATCGAGTGGAAGGTGAACGAGGCGCAATTCCCCAATTTCACCTTGACGGCGACACGGATGATCGAATCAAGGCTTGATTATGCGGCGCTCGACGTCAAGGTCGAGCGCGATCTCCGGATCAAGATCGTTCCCAGGAAGTCCGAGGTTCGGCCCGGCGACGCTGTCGAGGTCGACGTGACGACGACCGATCAGCTCGGCAGGCCCGTTTCCGCCGAGATCGCGGTCGCTCTCGTCGATCGCGCCTTGTTGCGGTTGTTCGAGCGACAATCGGCCGACCGGCCCGGTATCGCCGCGAGCTTTTATCATCAAACGCGCACGCGTTCATTCACCACCGAATCGACGAACGTCTTTCGCTACGCCGCGGCGACCGTCCCCGTCGTTCAGGCGATCGTCGACGAGCAGAATCGCCTCGCGGCTCAATTACGAAACCAAGCCGAGGCGAAACTCGGCGACATCGATTTCGCCAAGGATAAAGAAGCCGACGAACGATTCGGTTTGCTTCCCGCCATGAGTCCCCCCGCGCCCGGCGAAGCCGCGGCGCGAGGCGAAAATCGGGCGAATTTGGGAGAATTAAGGGACGAATTGAGCCGGGGACAAATGATGGGGGGAGGCGGTGGGATGGCAGGCGCGAAGAATGAAGCTAAGACCGCGGCTCGATCCGCTCCCGTTTCCGCGAGTTTCGCACAAGGACGATCGTCGATGTTACGCTCGAAGGGAGAGGATTCAAAAAAGGCCGCTCAATCCGATCGCGCCGCGGGCGAGGCGATTGGAAATCTCGACGCGGCTTTGGCTTTTGATGCGGTTCGGTTGGAAAAAGACGGGAAGGGTTTAGGCGAGGCGCGCACCAGGTTCGTCGAAACGGCGTATTGGAATCCAAACGTGATCACCGCGGCCGACGGCAAGGCGACGTTCCGCTTCGAGGCGCCTTCGGCTTTGTCCAATTATCAATTCCACGCGTGGGGAGTCGACGCGGTCGAAACGCTCGTCGGCGAGGCCGAGGCCGATCTCGCGATCAAAAAGCCGTTTCTTGTCGATTTAAAACTTCCGTCGATCCTCGTCGAAGGGGACAAGCCGAGATTGATCGCCGAGATTCATCACGCGGGGATCGTCGGCGAACTCAAACTTTCACTTAAAGCTTACGCGGGAGAACGTGAACAAGTTTTCCCGAAAACGCTCGATCTCAAGAAAGACGGCGTCGATCAAGTCGTTTTTGATCCGATCGATATGCCCGCGGGAGATATCGCGCGGTTCACGCTTTCGGGACGCTGCGGCGACGCGTCCGACGAGCTGATCGCCGAGGTTCCGATCCGACCGTGGGGGGTCGACGCGATCGCTTCGGCTTCGGGGTCGGGCTCGGACGATCGAACCGAGATCGTCGCCTTGCCCGAGGGACGATCGTATGAAAATCCCGAGATGTCGATTGTCGTCGCTCCAACCGCGAGCCGAATGTTGATCGACGAGGCGCTCGGAGGCGGTTTCGGCCCCCCCTGGATGACGAAAATCTGCAGGATTCGGCCGGTCACGACGCTCGACGTCGCCGGCGAGCTGATCGCCGCGAGTTCGGTATTGGGATATGTGAACGCGATCGGCGGAGCGAGCGTTCCCGAGGCTTCGCGACTGAGCGAACGCGTGCGGGGCTTGGGCGCCACGCTCACTTCGCTGCAAAATAACGCCGACGGCGGCTGGCCCTGGATCGCGGCGAAGGCCGGCGAGCAGCCGCGGCCGAGCGATATCGCGGCGTCGGCGCGGGTCGTCTGGGCGCTCGCCGAGGCGTCGAATCGCGGGCTCGGTTCCGATCCCGCCGTGCTCGAACGAGGCGTCGGCTTCCTTCAGGGAGCGCTCGCGCGGGTCGATCAGTCCGATCACGATACCCGCGGAGCGATCGTCTTCGCGCTCGGCGCTCGGGGACGCGCTTCGTTTGAACAAATCAATGCGCAAAATCGGATAAGAGACGCGTTGTCGTCAAAGGCGCTCGCATATCTCGCATTGTCATTTGCAAATTTGGATCGCGCAAGCATGGCCGAGGATTCGCTCAAACTTTTGGCGGCGAAGGGAAAGAGCGAGGCGGCGAAGCCCGGCGAGAAGCCGCGGATGTATTGGACGAACGTCGCGGGTTCGCCCGACGTCGATACGACGGGATTGGCGACGCTCGCGTTCGCTCGGGTTCGACCCGCCGCTTCCGAGCGTTCCGCGGGCGTTTCGTGGCTTCTGGCGCATCGCACGGGGGGCGATTTTCAGCCGATCATGGCGAAGGGCCCCGCGCTTGCGGCGCTCGCGCTCGATCGCGGCCAGGCGGGGTCGGCGAACGACCGTTACAAGCTCGCGGTCGTCGTCAACGAAACCGAGGTTTATCGCGGCGAAGTCTCGGGATCGGCGCCGAGGATCGCGATCGCCGTTCCCAGGAAGGCGATCAAAGCGGGAGGATCGAATCGCGTTCGCTTCGATATCGAAGGGCGAGGAGTTTACGGTTACGCGATCGTCCTTGCGGGATTCACACGTGATTTCAAGCCCGATCAGAATCCGTCGAATCGCAAATTTGTGATTCAACGCAAGGTTTATCTCGCTCCCGATCGCGAGCTTGACGGCAAGCCTTTGCCGTCGGGATTCGGCGTCGCGGTGAACGCGTCTCCGTTTGTCAACAAAGTGACCAAGCTTGCGCTTGGAGGCGGAGCGCGGGTTCATCTCGAAGCGTATCGAACGACTCCATACAATCAACCCGTGTGGAAGAACGAATATCTTGTGGTTGAGGATCGTCTTCCCGCGGGAACGACGGTCGTCGAGGGATCGATCCGTTCGCAATCGGTTCGTCACGAGATCGGCGACGGATCGATCGTCTTTTATTTCGCACCCGATCAATTTATCGGGAACATCGATTACGATATTTATGGATATATACCGGGAAAATATCGCGTTCCGCCGCCGCGGATCGCCTCGGCGAACGATCCCGGAGCGTTTCATCTGGGCTCGGAGAGCGTGCTCGACGTGCTCGATCCCGGCGCCGCGTCCGACGACGCGTACAAACCGACTCCCGACGAGTCGTTCGCACGAGGCAAAATCTTGTTTGAGAAGGGACGATATTCGGAGGCGGCGCCCGTTCTCGACGAACTGTTCGCGGGATATACGCTCCGCGACGAGATCGCCAAAGAGGCCGCGCGGATGTTGCTCTTGATCCACGCGGGGCTCAACGAGCCGCGGAAGATCGTCCGATATTTCGAGATCCTCCGCGAAAAATCGCCCGAATCGGCGCTGTCGTTCGAAGTGATCAAGGCCGTGGGGAAAGCGTATCGGGATATCAACGAGCATGAACGCGCTTATTTGATTTGGCGCGCGATGATCGAATCGAGTTATCTCGACGACGCCAAGGTGGGCGAGACGCTTCGATCGCGCGGCGGCGAGCTTTCAGGGATCGCTTATTTGATCACGCTTTGGCGCGAATATCCCGCGCTCGCCTCGATCGAAGTCGACGCATTGGCGCTTTCGCAAACGTTGGCGAATCTGGCGAATCGGGGACGGACCGACGCCGCGACGCGGCGAATGCTGCTCGACGCCAAGATTACGTCGACCGAACTGATCATCCAATCGAACCGGTTTTTGCGGGTTTTCCTCACGCTTTCGCCCAAAAATCCCGTCGCCGACGAGGCCGGGCTGGCGCTGTTGGCGAACGATCTTGAAATCGGCGACGATCGGACCGTCGTCGCGCTCGCCGAGCGGTTGCAGCGGATTCATCCCAAGAGCCGCTATCTCGACGGTTTTCAATACTCCGAGGCGCTCGGCCGATTCCATCTCGGCGAATACGATCGCGCGATCGAACTCGCCGATCGAATCGCGAATTCCACGTATAAAGATGCGAATGGAATCGAGATCGCGAGCGCAAACAAATGGGAGGCGATTTATATCAAAGGACAGATCCTCGATGCGCGTCGTCGACCCGCCGAGGCTTTGCCGTATTACGAGAAGGTGGCCGATCGTTTCTTGGACGCCGCCGCGGCGATCCGCTCGTGGAAGCGGATCAAACTTGATCTCGCCGAATCGACCGTCGCGCGTCCCCAGGAGACGAAGCCCGGCCAACCCAAACCCGCTTCGATCAAGACGAACGTCAAGCTCGATTACCGAAACATCGGCGAAATCGACTTAAAAGTTTATCCTGTCGATCTGATGCGTTTGTATCTGGCTCGAAGGAATTTGAACGACATCGCGGCGATCGATCTTTCGGGGATCAAGCCCGCGATAGCGTTCAAGAAGACGATCGGCAAGGGCGCCGATTTCGAGGATCAATCGCTTGAGATCCCGCTCGAACTTCCCAAAGAAGGAGCTTATCTCGTGATGGTTCGCGGCGATAATCGACACACGTCGGGAATCGTCGTCGTCTCGCCGCTCGAAATCGAGGCGATCGAGGATTCGCAATCGCGTTCGGTGCGGGTGACGGTGCGCGACGCTCGAACCAAGAACTTCGTCTCCAAGGCTCAGGTCAAGGTGATCGGGTCGAACGACGCGAATTTTACAAGCGGCGAAACCGACCTCCGCGGCGTGTTCCTCGCCGAGGGGGTGTCGGGACGAGTCGCGGTGATCGCGCGTAAAGATGATAATCAATACGCGTTTTATCGTGGAACGACGATGCTCGGAGCGCGCGACGTCGTTCCTCAAGCGGCGGGGGCGGCGGGGGCCCCCGAGCCGTTTAACAACACGTTCGGCCTCGGCGTCCCCGCGGGGCAAACGAACCAGGGTATGTTCAAGCGAAAGTCGCTTGAGGGGAACATCCAGGAGCTCAACAATTCCAATCAGATGAATCGAATGCGTGAGCTTCAAATCCGCAACCAACACGGGGGGAACGGCGTTCAAATTCAGAAAGCGCGATGATGCGAGATGAAGCCGGCGCGAGGTTCCAGGAGCTTTCGCGCCGGCCGAGAGTCGATTCGCAAACCCTTTTGTTTTGCCTCTGAGAGCGGAATCGATATCAAAGAGAGTTTTATCTTTCATGAATCTCTCGATCCCCCCGCAAGCGGGGGGACGGGTTAATATGCGATGATGTGGATTATTTTCCCTCCCCGCACGCGGGGAGGGCCGGGGAGGGGTTGATCGTTCATGAATCCAGCGATTAAAATAACGACAAATGCATGATGAAAATAAACAAATAAGTATTATGCAATTAAATTAATTGGTATATGCAACAATCATTCATTTAAAAGAGGTCGAGGGGAGACGCGAATCGGCGGTCGCTTGGCGACGACGACGCGATCGCCCCCTTGTTTCACCGCGATTTCGAGCGCCTGGAACGCCGCGTCGAGCAGATCGTCGGCCTGATCGGCGTGTTCGGGAAAACCCGCTACGCCGATCGAGCACGACAGCCGAAAGGGAATCGCCGTCGCGACGCCGGCCTCCGCGACCGCGTGGCGGATCGATTCGGCGACCTTCACCGCGTTGATCGTCTCGGCGCCCGTCAGAACGGCGACAAACCGATCCGTGTCGTATCGTGCCGTGACGTCGCTCGCTCGTAACGTGCGAACCAGCGTTCTCGCCGCGTTCTGCAGAACCGTCGGCTCGATCACCGAGCCCAGCTCGTCACGAATCCGGTTAATTTGATCAATTGATAATGCTAGCAATGAGAACTTTCGTCGCGTCGGGTTGTCGGCGGCGAGCGAGTACGAAAGCAAAGCCGCGAGAAAATTCGCGTTATGAAGGCCCGTCGCGGGGTCGCGCGCCGTCGCGGCGTCGGTCAATCGGCTCGATTTGAGCGATTGCGTCGCCGCGGCGGCGAGAGCGCAAAGGATCGATAAACGTCGGACGATCGCGGGGGTCCAGCCGCTTCGGCCTCGTTTCATCCCGTCGACCCGCAACATCCCGATCAATTGCCCCCCCGATCGGAGCGGCAGGCTCAACGCCGAACTTCCTTCGCCGAGCGCTCGACCCGAATCGATCGAGTCGTCGCCGCTAAACCTCGCTTTCGAACCCGCATATAACTTCGCGTTCGTATCGTCGCTTTTTTTTTGACCCAGAATCCGTGAAGGGAACGGCCACGTCGCGATCAACCGCGGCGGGTTTCCCATCCCCACATGCTCGAACAGTTGAACCCGCCGAGCCCCCGCGATTCGACCCGCCGAAGCAGTCAATTCCCCCTGAATCTTCACCGGATCGCGTGAATCCTGAACGAATTCGAGGAATTCTTGAAGGATCCGTTCCTCGAATCGCCCCGCGCGGAACACGCGCTCAATTCGCTCGACGACCCGCGCGAGCAGCGACCGTATGGAAATTGTCTTTGTTTTATTATATGATTTCATTTTACTAATCAAACGCCGATCTCGCGTTCTCGCCGCCGACCGCAAATCGTTCGCGGTTGGCGCCACGGCTTGTCGGCGTGGCGAGGAGCGACGGCGAAGCTCTTCGATCAAACCTTTATGAGAGAGTTTCCCTGATCGGCCTACGTTTCAAAGATAGAATGCGTCATCAAAAAGGTCGGCCCGATCGGTGAAAAAAAGGTCAAAACGTTCAAAAAAGGTTAAAACATTGCGTAACAACATTCCATAACCCGTTGAGGAATTCCAGAACGCGTACGAGAACCGCTCGAGAAATCGGCCTTGTCCGAATTCGCGATTCGGGACAAGATTCGCCGACGACCGATCGCCGACGGGCAAATCTCATCCCTATCTAGGATGATCGCGATCGCGTCTTCCTGTCGATATCAATTTGGAACGTTCTCCGGAGGAACCGGCGAACTTTAACGCTTAAGGATCGGGGCCGGCGTTGATGTACGGTCGCAAGGCGATATTGGCGCTCGTTTCGGCCGCGCTTTTGGCTCAGCCGGGATGCGGCACGCTCGGCGAGATCGCCGACAATCTCCCCGATCCTTTGCTGCCGATCACGGGCTTTCGAGAGCCGATTCCCAACCCGATTTTCATCCCCAACGGCGATTTCGAGACGATCTGGAAGCAATCCGTCGTCGTTTTGGACGATTATTTTGACATCGCGAGCGAGGATCGGCTCGCTCGGCGGATTGAAACTCAGCCCGAGATCGCCGCGACGATCGTCGAACCGTGGCTGGGCAATTCGGTGACGATCCGCGACCGGATCGAGGCGAGCCTGCAAACGATGCGTCGCGTCGCTTTCGTGACGATCAACCCCGTCCGCGGAGGCGGCTACACCGTCAAGGTCGAGGTGTTTAAAGAACTTGAAGATATGATTAAGCCCGATCGTCAGGCCGCGGGGCGCGCCGCGTTCCAAGACAATATTTCGATCAATCGAACGAACGAGATCGTCGGGCCTTATCCGCTTCCGCTCGGCTGGATCCGCTCGGGAAGAGATCCGCAATTGGAATATGTGATCTTAAATCGGATCAAGAAGTCGTTGGGTGTGTGAGGTTCGCACAGGGGATGGTTCTTGGAAACGAAACGATAAGTCGAATCTTACTCGATGATATTCTTCCCTGGCGACGATCTCAAAAAAATCGTCGAGATCGCTCTTGATTTCCGAAACCTCATCGCTATATGATACCACAACCTTGCGACGCATTCGATTCTCAACGTGAATCCAGGGCGTTCGTTATCATGAAAACACCATCGGTTAGCGATTCATCGAGCACGTATCGATCTCCGGAACACCCGGCGACAAGTGAATCTCCGAATTCACCGATAGAGCCGCCTACCTCCCTCACGAAAGATTGCGCATCCGCAATCAACGGGGGGGGGGGGGGGGGGGGGAGAAA
>JAKBCQ010000697.1 GCA_021807585.1 Planctomycetota bacterium
AACTGGCTGCAGGAGGCCGAGCGATTCACTCCCAGGCTCCGCGTGCTCGATTACACCGGGACTGCGCGGCGCCCGTTGCGCGAGCAGTTCTCACAATATGATCTCATCGTCACCACTTATGGAACTCTGCGCGGCGACATTCTTGAATTGAGTAAGATGACATTTGATTATGTCATATTAGACGAGGCGCAAGCGATCAAGAACGCCGATTCGCAATCGTCGAAGGCCACGCGATTGCTGAAAGCGCGGCATCGGCTGGCGCTTTCGGGTACGCCGATCGAGAATCACATCGGCGAATTGTGGGCGATCATGGAGTTCCTCAATCCCGGGATGTTGGGATCGGCGGGAGTGTTCAAGCGATTCAGCGGCGTGGGAGGGGGCGCGGCGCTCGACGACGAAGGGAAGGCTTTGCTTTCGAAGGCGCTTCGGCCGTTTATTCTCAGGCGCACGAAATCTCAGGTCGTCAAAGATTTGCCCGAAAAAACCGAGCAAACGTTGATCTGTACGATGGAGGCCGATCAACGCCGCTGTTACGACGAGCTTAAAGAGCATTATCGCAGGGCTTTGTTGCGCAAGGAGACCGCCGAGCTCAATCGTTCGCAGATCGAGGTGCTCGAGGCGTTGCTGCGGCTGCGGCAGGCCGCGTGCCATCCGGGATTGATCGATCCCGCCCGCGCCGGCGAGGCGAGCGCCAAGCTCGACATGCTCCTTCCTCAGATCGCCGAAGTCGTCGAGGAGGGGCACAAGGTGCTCGTCTTCTCGCAATTTACCCGGTTTTTGGCGATCGTCCGCGACCTCCTTGATAAAGAAGGGCTCACGTACGAATATCTTGACGGTCAAACCCGCGATCGAGCGCGCCGCGTCGAACGGTTCCAGACCGATCCCGACTGCCCGATTTTCCTCATCAGTCTCAAGGCCGGCGGGTTGGGTTTGAATCTAACCGCCGCGGAATATGTGTACTTGCTTGATCCCTGGTGGAATCCCGCGGTCGAGGCGCAGGCGATCGACCGATCGCACCGGATCGGCCAGACGAGGCATGTTTTCGCTTACAGGCTGATTTGTCGCGACACCGTCGAGCAAAAAATCCTCGAGCTGCAACAGCGCAAGCGCGAGCTCGCCGACGCGATCCTCAGCGAGGACAACCGCGTGATCCAATCGCTGACTCGCGAAGATCTTGAATATCTGTTGTCATAATTGTCATTAGATATATACGATCAATTCGCATTGGATTCCGGCCGCCGAATCGAACGAAATGCCGCCGGGTGAATCGTCGCGGATCGGCGGCGCGGCTTCGGTCGCGTCGTCGTCGATCCTCCGCCCGCTCGATCGGGGGGTTTATGCCCACGCCGATCACGCGCGCCGTGATTTCGGCCCCAAAGGCGATCGGCGCGCCGATTGCTCATGTCCCTTCGGATCAATCGGTTTTAAGATCCGCCAGGGAGTCGTAGCGATGAACCTTCGGAATCGAATCGGGCTTCATGGATCGTATCTTTTGGGGGTTTCGGGGATCGGCTTCGCGCTTCCGTATCTCCCACTCTATCTGAGCCGACAGGGCCTTTCGGCGGGCTCGATCAGCATGATCTGGGCGGTCGCGGCGATCACCAGCCTCGTGCAATTCCCCGTCGGCGTCTGGTCCGATCGCGTCGGCACGCGCAAGCCGTTCCTGATCGCCGCGCTCGGCTTGGTCGGCGCGGCGGCGCTCCTCCTTTCGCTTGGTACGATCCATAATATTATTATATTATCGTTATTAGTGCTTTTGTTTCATGAGAATGGAATCGGCCGCGCGCTTGTGGAAACGCTTTCGGGCGCCGAGGCGATCCATCTGGCGCGGCGCGACGAGATCGCCGCCGCGCTCGGTCGCTTAAGAATCTGGAAACCGATCGGCGTTTTGCTCGTTCTCGGTTTAGGAAACGTATTAACACGATATTATGATTTGCGATTCGTCTTCATCCCGATCGCGATCCTCCAGATCGCGGGCGCCGCGCTCGCCTTCTTGATCCGCGAACCCGCGGCCGAACAATCGAAAACGATTTATAATATAAATAATAATAAATTCATAGAAAACGTCTCCGGGCGCTCGGCCTCGGACGAGGCGGGGAGCGAGGGGGCGCGGTTCGCATCGATTTGGCGCGATAAGACTCTGCTCGTATTCGTCGCCGCGATGATTCTCTTTCACTTCGCCAACGCTCCCGGCGGGGTTTATCTCGGGCTTTACCTCAAGAACGACCTGGGAGCGCAAGAACATATTCTTTCGACGGCGTTCGTGATCAGCATGATCGCCTGGATGCTCGTCGTCCGTCCCGCGGGTCGACTCGCCGACCGCTGGGGCCGCAAGCCGCTTTTGATCGTCGCGTGGACCGCGATGGCGCTTCGGCTTTTGATCGTCGCGATCGCGCGCACACCCGAGCAGATCGTCGTCAATCAAGCGCTCGACGGCTTCTCGAACGGATTGTTCGCGATCGTCGCCGCGGCGTGGGTGACCGATCGGTTGGCCGATCCCCGACGGATCGGCGAGGCGCAGGTGATCGTCGGCTCGTCGCTCGTCCTGGGGTCGGCGCTGGGCCCGTTTTTCTGCGGTTTCATCGTCGCCGCGATCGGGTATCGTGTGCTTTTCGGTCTTTTGGCCGCGGTGGGAGCGATCGCCGTGCTTTTGATCATCGCGTTCGTTCCCGAATCGATCCCGGCCAAACCGCGCCGAGACGAATCGATCGTACGCGAGCCCGAGACGCCCCTGGTCGAAAACATCGCCGCACTCGAATCTTGATGTCAAGAGAATGAGAATCGTTAAGATCCAGGCGTAGCCGGGTTTAGTTATATTAAGGAATGATTTTGTGTCAACGCCGCCGACGCATTCTCCCGTGACGATTTTGATATTCACGCTTACGTACATCGCGCTCGCGGTCGGTCGCGTTCCCGGGTTGACGCTCGATCGCGCCGGGATCGCGCTCGTCGGCGCCGCCGCGATGCTCGCCGCGGGTTCGCTCTCGCTTCACGCCGCGGCGCGGTCGGTCGATTACGAAACGATCCTCCTCCTCTTCGGCATGATGATCGTCGTCGAGCACCTACGAGTGTCGGGATT
>JAKBCQ010000698.1 GCA_021807585.1 Planctomycetota bacterium
CGGACGTTTGGATCGATTTTTCGACTCCCAAGGCGACGCTAGCGTTGGCGCGGGTATGCCGCGACCGCAAGGTTCCGCTCGTCGTCGGGACGACGGGTCTCGAGCCTGAAGAACGAGCCGAGCTCGTCGAGATCGCGCGGTCGATCGCGGTTTTGGCGGCGCCGAACATGAGTCGATCTGTGAATTTGTTGATGAAACTGACCGCGGACGCGGCGCGGGCGATCGGTCACGAATCGGACGTCGAAATAGTCGAGCGTCATCATCATTTTAAGAAGGATTCGCCGAGCGGGACCGCCGTTCGGCTCGCCGAGATTGTGTCCAAGGCGATCGGTTCCAACGCGATCGTGCACGGTCGATCGGGACTGGTGGGGGAGCGTCCCAAGGGGGAAATCGGCGTTCACGCGCTTCGCGTGGGTGATAACCCCGGCGAGCACACGGTCGTTTTCGGATTGATGGGAGAGACGCTCGAGCTTTCGCACCGGGCGTTTTCGCGCGACGGATTTGCGCGCGGAGCACTCGACGCCGCCAAGTTTTTGATCGGCAAACCCGCGGGCGCATACGAGATGGCCGATCTGCTCGAATAAGTCGATTTGGATGGAGATCGCGGCGGCGAGCGCGATTCTCGGTTGCGAATCGGTCCGATCGGTTCTAGGCTGATTGCGGTGTGAGACGGGGATCGAACGAGTCGACGAGGGGGAATACCTTGAGAACGGTCATCACGGGGGGCGCGGGATTCGTCGGTTCTCATTTGTGCGATCGCATGCGGGCCGAGGGGCACGAAGTCGTCTGCGTCGACAACCTGCTGACGGGTAATCGGCGTAATATTGAACATTTAATGAACGATCGTGATTTTCGATTCGTCGAGCACGATGTTTCGAAGCCGATCGAGATCGACGGACAGGTGGACAACGTCCTTCATTTCGCGAGTCCGGCGAGTCCGTTCGATTATTTGGCGCATCCGATTCCGACGCTCAAGGTGGGTTCGTTGGGGACGCACAACGCGCTTGGGTTGGCGAAGCTCAAGGACGCTCGATTTTTGCTCGCGAGCACGTCCGAGGTTTACGGCGATCCCGACGTTCATCCACAGCGCGAGGATTACTGGGGGAACGTCAATCCGATCGGTCCGCGTGGTTGTTACGACGAGGCGAAGCGGTTTTCCGAGGCGATCACGATGGCGTATCACCGTCATCATGGTGTGAAGACGCGTATTGTTCGAATTTTCAATACTTATGGACCTCGGATGCGGCTCAACGACGGTCGCGTTCTTCCGGCGCTGATGGGTCAGGCGCTCCGAGACGAGCCGATGACGATATTCGGCGACGGCGGTCAAACGCGTAGTTTCTGTTATGTTTCAGACCTTGTCGACGGAATCTTTCGGCTCCTTTTTTGTGATTTCGCCGAGCCCGTGAACATCGGCAATCCGTCCGAGATCACGGTGCTCGAATTGGCTCGCGAGATTCAAGAGCTTGTGCCGGGGTGTCGATCCGAGATCGTTTTCAAGCCATTGCCGCAGGACGATCCCAGGCGGCGCCGTCCCGATATCGGCCGCGCGCAATCGCTTTTGGGTTGGGCGCCCAAGATCGATCGCGGCGAAGGATTGAAACGGACGCTCGAGTATTTTCGCGCGGTTCTATAACGATATGACGCTTTTTTGTTCGAATCGTTCGATTCGATTCCTTTCGGTTCGATCGCGGGGGGGTGATTCGCGTCGGGATCGATCGAACGGGTATCGAGATCGAGGATAATCAAAACATGAAAGTTCTTGTGATTGGCGGAGCGGGTTATATCGGCAGCCACGCGGTTCGCTTGTTGAATCGGTCGGGGCACGACGCGACCGTGCTCGACAGCCTGGTGTTGGGGCATGCGGAGGCGGTTCCCGCGGCGAGCTTGACCGTCGGCGATCTATCGAGCGTCGATTTCCTTACCGAACTCCTCGTTCGTGATTCGATCGAAGCGGTGATGCATTTCGCGGCGTTCGCCTCGGTTCCCGAAAGCGTGATCGAACCCGCGAAATATTATGAAAATAACCTGATTGGAACAATTCATTTATTAGAAGCGATGCGGCGGACGGGGGTTTCGCGGCTCGTGTTTTCGAGCACGTGCGCCACGTACGGGATCCCCGAGAGCGTCCCGATCACCGAGGAGACCGCGCAACGTCCGATCAATCCGTACGGGTTCACGAAGCTCGCGTGCGAACGCGCGATGGCCGATTACTCGCGTGCGTACGGTCTCGGGTTTGTCGCTCTGCGCTATTTCAACGCGAGCGGCGCGGCCGAGGACGGCTCGATCGGTGAGGATCACGACCCCGAAACGCATCTGATCCCGATCGCGCTTCAGGCGGCGCTCGGCAAACGCGATCATATCGCGATCTACGGAAACGATTATCCGACCCCCGACGGAACATGTATTCGCGATTATATACATGTGGATGACTTGGCCGAGGCGCATCGTTTGACGCTCGAGCGGATCGAGCCCGGGGCGGGGCGATATTACAACGTGGGGACGGGACGCGGGTTCAGCGTCCGCGAGGTGATCGAATCGGCGCGGCGGGTGACGGGTCGGCCGATTCCGGCGGTTGAGAAGCCGCGTCGCCCGGGCGATCCCCCCGCGCTCGTCGCAGCGGCCGACCTCCTCCGTCGCAATACCGGCTGGGCGCCGCGTTATACCGAGATCGACGCGATCGTCGCATCGGCGTGGCGCTGGCACTCGAAACATCCCGAAGGATACGCATGACGCCTCGAGCCGAAATCTATAAAAAAATCAAAAATAGTTCAAACTCTAATCATTTGATGGTGTAATCTGTAATTGAGTCAATTGATTTGTTGAGATTGATTCGTTTCCGCCGACATTGCCGACGGTTTGAATTGGTGTAAAATTTATCGATTGAATCATTCCTTTCGATCACGGGAGGCGATCGCCGTGTCGACCGCACAAACGAAGAAACGCACCGAAGCCTCGAAGCCGCGAGTTCGAAGTCGTCGAACGAGCGTCTCCGATCCCTCGATTGCGACGGTGGCCGATTTGCTCAAGAGCCTGGGAGAGATTCCCGCCGAGCGGGTGCGCTGGAATCCGCTTCC
>JAKBCQ010000699.1 GCA_021807585.1 Planctomycetota bacterium
ATGTATTAGCAATGCCTTTGAAGAAACCGCGCGGGCGGTGTCGACCGGGAAACCAGTTGAACGTCGTCGGTCGAAACGGCAACGAATATTCCGATTCGGCCTCCCCCGTTTCGGCGTTGAGCGGCCGCACCCTGATCGTCGGGTAATCGATCCGAGCGAGCGTCGACGTCTTTTCCCCCTCAAGCAGCGCCACCTGCCCCTCGTCGGCGCGCATCAGGGTGATGAACGAACCCGCGAGCACGGTTAAAAGACCCGCATGTGTGATCACAAATCCCGTTTGCCTGCGCTTCCATGGATAACGGATCAGTGCGGCGCAAAGGATGTTCATCCCTAAAAACGCCAGCAAAATCGCGAACCCGGGGCTTTTGTAAATCCATTCTTGCACCGCGGCGGTTCCGTACCACGATTCGAAGAACGTCGCGTAAGCCAAAACCGCGGCGAGCGACGCCAGGCTGAACACCGCGAGTTTGAGTGACGCCAAAAAGTGATACACCGCGGTGAACGCTCGTACGACGGGATCGGGATCGACGTGTTGTTCGTCACGACGGGGGGTTGTCAGCGTCGTCATGTAAACTTTGCCTCGAATCGCGACCGACGGTCGTTTCTCATCCAGATGCCGGGCGGGGATCTCCGCCACGTCTCGCAACGCCGTCGGAGCGAGCTTAAACATCATTGTAGCAAAAGCGATCGCGTGGGGCCGGCGATTTAACCCAAAGACCGACAGGCGGGTCGGCGATCACGGGGCGGGCGGCGGCGGGCGATCCAACCAAACGACGATTCCAACCGCATTCTCATCGATTCCATTCGCATTCTATCGTCGTCCCCTCCCCGAGGTAAAGCCTTACAACCTAGATTTTCCAACTCTTGTTTAACAAGTTTGCCGTCGAACCGCGATTCCGACGCGAATCGGCGGGTTTATCGTCGATATCGCCGGCGGGTTTCGGGGGTCGATTGCGATCGATAGAGCGTGCGAAACGGTGACGACGCCACGCCGTTTGAGCGTGCGAAACGGTGACGACTTTGCTATGCTTGACGACATCTTCGCGATGATCGGGTGATGAACAAACGACGATGTGCGAGGAAAACCGGTCGTTTCTCAATTTTCGAGCCGCATCGTGCCGAAGACGACTTGACGGAATCGAGCCGAACCCCAAAATCGCGATCCGCCCGGGGGGCTCGAACAGGGAGGTTCGAACGTTGAAGATCGACCAGGAGAAATCGACCGCGTGGGTTTGGCGCGCGATCGAATGGTGGGGTTATCCCCGCTCGATCGCCGAAATTCGCTTCCGCGACGTCGCAATCGTTCTCGTAATCGCCTTGGCCGTATGGGGTTATGTCGACGTCAGGCGGCGCGGCAGGGTCGTCCCCGGCCGCGAAGACGCGCACATGACCGATTTCACGGTCTACACCGCGGCGGGCGCGGCGTTCTTCAACGGCCAAGACCCATACGAAGTTACTAATGTAAGAAAATGGTATTATCTTTATCCTCCTCTCTTCGCGATTCTCGTCTCTCCGTTATCAAGCCTTGCGACCGAAGATCAAGTGTCGGTTTGGTTTATGATCAGCGTCGCGGCGGCTTTCGGGTGTTATTTCGAATGCCGCAAGATCTGGAACGGGCTCGACGCTCAGCGTGATCGAAGCGGCTTTTCGAACTGTAAGATCCCCGCGCGGTTAATCGGAATCGGCGCGGCGCTTACGGTCTTTTTGCCGGCGCTAGAATGCCTGCAGCGCGGACAGCTTGGGATCGCGCTCGTTTATCCTCTTTTGCTCGGATATCGGCTCGTGCTCACGGGAAGCTCGCGCTCGGTCCGCATTCTCGGCGGATTCACGCTCGCGGCGCCCGTCGTCATGAAGCTCATCCCCGCGCTCCCGGTCGGATTCTTAATTCTACAATTGTGGGGGAGCCGGTTCTTCACGAAAAGGCTCGACGCTCCGCGGGGGGACGACGGCCGGGGCGAATCGACCGGGGTGTATGACGGCCGGGGCGAATCGACCGGGGTGTATGACGGCCGGGGCGAATCGACCAGAGCCGACCCGGCGCGATCGGCTTTCGCGGTTTCGGCGGGGTTTGCTTTCGGCGTTCTCTTCTTCGCGTTCCTGTTCCCCGCGGCGTGCGTGGGCGGTCACGATACGATCAAGCATACAAGAACATGGTTGAACAAGATGGTTTTCAATCAAGACGCGGGTCGGGAGAACAAGTTCGACATCGACACGGGAACGAATCAAAGCCTTTCGAACGCGTCGTTCTTGCTCGCCGCCAAGCTGCGCGGCGGACCCGTCGCCGATTTTAACAAGCAAACGCGCAACGACTGGATGGACACGGTGCGCGCGATCGCCGAGCGTCGTCGCGCCGATCACCTCACCCGCGGAGTCGTTCTCGTCGCCCGGGTCGTCGTCCTGGCGCTTCTTTCGCTGGTTTCGCTGTTGATGATCCGTCGCGGCGACTTCGCGGGCCAGGCTGCGTCGTTCGGGCTCGCTTCGGCGGCGATCGTCCTCGTCTCGCCTGTCGCATATCGACATTATTTTGTGTTCATGCTTCCCGCGGTGTTATTCGCTCCCCGCGTTCTCGCGCTCGCGGGGCGAACGAAAACCGCGATCGTCGCGGCGATTTTTCCCGCGGCGCTTACCTGGATTTATTTTCTCACCAAACAATGGACGGGCGCGTACGGAATGGAGGGGCTTGGAATCGCGGCGTGGTATTTCGCGGTCGTCGCGGCGATCCTGCCGATCAAACTCCCGCGTCGAGCGGTCGAACCGTCCGATCGGTCGTCGGCCGCTCCGATCGTTCAAAAACGAGAGGCGATCGATCAGAATCCAAAGTTCGCCAAGATCATCAGGAATGATCAAGTTTTTGTAGATTGATGTGCTAAAAAGAGCGTATTTTTATAGATTCCGATGCGAATAGGTCGATGCGTCGTTCGCGAATCGCCGTCCCGGATATACCGAAAAATCGCTCATATGATGGTATCATGTGGCGTCTCCTCGCGCCGTCGCGATCTCGCGATCCGCGGCCCAACGCGAGAGGTCGTCGCGCGCGATCGCCGCGGCGAGCATCTCGGGAAAAAGATCGGGAG
>JAKBCQ010000700.1 GCA_021807585.1 Planctomycetota bacterium
CGATCTCGGCGTAGGAGGAAACGCGGTCGCGCGCCTCGGGATCGATCAAAGGGCCGACGACCGTATCGGGGTCCTCGGCGGCGCCCACGGTTAACGCGCGCGCGGCCTCGGTCAAACGATTCAAAAATTGGTTGTATACCGATTCAAGCACAATGACGCGCGAACACGCCGAACATTTTTGCCCCGCGTAATGAAACGCGCTGTGTAAAACGCCGACGACGGCCTCGTCGAGATCGGCGTCGTCGTCGACGATGATCGCGTTTTTCCCTCCCATCTCGGCGACGACGCGTTTGACGTGATCTTGACCGAGAGGGGTGTTCGCCGCGGACTGATAAATTTCCAGGCCGACGTTCATCGATCCTGTGAAGGCGATCATCGCGATCCGCGGGTCTTGGACGAGCGCTCGGCCGACGTCTTCGCCGAAGCCGGGCAAATACTGCAACGCGGTTTCGGGGGCTCCCGCCTGATAAAGAATATCCACAAGTAAACTAGCGATGATCGGAGTTTGTTCGGCGGGTTTGAGGATGACCGAGTTTCCCGCGACGAGCGCCGCGACGGTCATTCCCGTGGGGATTGAAAGGGGGAAGTTCCAGGGGTGGATGACGACCGCGACGCCGCGCGGGATGCGGATCTGGACGTTCGTCTCTCCCGGGTAATCGCGTTCGCGCGGCTCGGCGAGGCGAAGCATTTCGCGCGCGTAGAATTCGCAAAAGTCGATCGCCTCGGCGACGTCGCCGTCGGCCTCGCGCCACGGCTTGCCGGCCTCGAAGACGATCCAAGAGGCCAATTCATACTTGCGCGAGCGCATGATTGAAGCCGCTTGAATGAGGACGTTCGCTCTGACATATGCGGGGGTTTTTGACCAGGCTTCGAAGCCGCTTCGAGCCGCTTCGATCGCGCGGTCGACCTCGACGAGCCCTCCCCGCGCCGCCTTGCCGACGATCTCCGATGTGTCGCTAGGATTATATGAAATGATTTCCGCGCCCGTTGCGATCGCTTCGCCGTCGATCCGGATCGGGCATGATCGAGGGAACGCCGAACGGACCTCGGCGAGCGCCCGTCTCATCAGGTCGCGATTCGCCTCGATTGCGAAGTCGATCGGCGATTCGTTGGAAAACCGCGTGATCTGCGCGGTGTTATCAACCGAAGGATGCGAATTCTTGGACGCGTTTGTGTGTTTCCATTTCATGGCGCCGATTTCCCTGGGATCGCGAAGGAGTTCGTCGATTGTGGATGATTGAGCGAGGCTCGCCTTGAGGAACGATTCGTTGGACGTATTTTCGAGGAGTCTGCGGACGAGATACGCCATTCCGGGGAGCATCGCTCCGTAGGGGGTGTAGACGCGGGCACGGAGCCCTCGCGCGACGATCGCGCGTTGGAGTGGAGCGGCCATGCCGTGGAGCATCTGGATCTCGATCGCTTCACGCGGAACTTCGAGAGCCTCGGCGGTCGCGATCGCGCTCGCGAGGCTCCTGGTGTTGTGGCTGCCGAAAGCGGGCCGCAAGAGGCGATGACGTTCAAGCAAAAACCGCGCGCACCGCTCGTAACACGCGTCGGTCTCCCATTTATGAATCCACACCGGTATCGGATAACCAAGATCGCGCGCGTGGACGACCTCGTAATCCCAATACGCCCCCTTGACGAGCCTGATCGTGATCGGCGCGGCGCGCTTTTGAACCCATTCGTAAAGCTCCGAAAGATCGGCCTCGCAATCGCGGAGGTAAGCCTGAATCACGACGCCGAAATGGGGGTAATCGGCGAATTCGGGTTCGATCAAAATCGACTTGAAAATCGCCAATGTTAGATTTTTATACGCGTATTGTTCCATATCGACATGAATATGTGCATTCAAACGCATCGCGGCGCGAAGGAGGGGCCGAAGCCGATCGACGACTCGATTGCGCGAGGCCTCGGCGTGGGTCGCGTCGAACCGCGCGGTGAGGCTTGAGAGTTTGAGCGAGAGATTGACGCGGGGGATCGGTCCATGCGCGTCCCGGTCGATCCGGGGGATCTCGGGCTCGCGGGCGAGCGATTCGGTCAAGCCTTCGATCAGTTCCAAGCAATTATGTTGATATAGATCGGATTCGGGTTCGCTAATCACGGCTTCGCCGAGGAGGTCGGCGGTGAAGGCGACGTTTTGGCGGCGTAATTTGAGGACGGTTCGAGCCGCCTCGGCGGGAGTCGAACCCGCGATGAATCGGCTCGCCATCCGCATCGCTCCCGCTCGCGCGATCCGCGCCAGGATCGCGTCGGTCGTTCGGCCGGCGGGGGCGACGTCGAGCGGAAGCGATAGCCATAAAGGCACATGTTCATGCGCCTCGGCGAGATATTCAAGCAGGTGACGTCGTATTTCGGCGTCGGTTCGCAGCATCGGTAGGGCGTCGACGAAGCGAAATAATTGAACCTTGAGGACGGGATCGCCGAGAGCGAACGTCATGAAACGATCATCCCACGCCGACGGCCGCCACAGCGACGTCCCCCGCCTGAGTTCGGCGAAGAGCTCTCTTCCGATCTCTTTCGTTCTCGCTTCCAGCCGGCTCGCATGCACCATGAAGGCCCTCGATAATGGGGGTTTGTTTGGCCCGAATCGATCCAGGTGACGTCGCGTGATCGGCGTTTCCATGCGAGTCGGAGAGTCCCGTTAATTCATTGTACGCTCCAATCCCCTTTTTGACGTGGCAAGGCTTGGAAAACCGATCCGAGAGCGCTCCGAGCGATTGTTGGGGATCGCGATTCCTGAAGCGATTTTTCAATCGAGCCCCATTTTTGCTTGCCTCTCGCGGTGGGTTCGTTAGAAAAGACGGGTCGAGTTTCGTGTCGACGCCCGATCGTATCGAACCGCGCCGAGCGGACCCGAGCCGATTCGATCGGCGCCGAATCGACGCGTAGCGAGTTCCATCGACCGCGGAGGACGATCGCGTGGCGCAGCACTCTCAACCCAAACGTCGCGAGGTCCTCAAATCGGCGGCCGCTTTCGGCGCCGCGGCGAGCCTCGGCGGGATCGGCGGATCCGCGAGACCCGCGGCCGAGCCGCGCACTCCGCGCGCCGATGAGCACGTTATAAACCCGCTC
>JAKBCQ010000701.1 GCA_021807585.1 Planctomycetota bacterium
CATGAAGAGCGTGACGGCTCGGTCTATCTCGTGACCTATGGAGTGAACCCTCCCGCGGTCGTTCGCAACAACACCGCCAAGAAATTGCTTGGTGCGGGAGTCGAGGGGATGATGAGAGAGTCGGGTTGGAGCCTCGTTAAGAATGAGCCGACCTCGTACCATAATCATCCCGGCATGGATGTCGAGTTCACGGGAAAGGCTCCCAATTCCACCAAGAAGTTGATCGGACGCGTTCGCGTTTATTTGATCGGCGATCGGCTCTATCAAGTGATGTCGGCCGGACCCGAAGGCTCGATCGATCCGGCGTCGATCACCGCGTTTCTGAATTCGTTCACGATCACCAGGGAATTTCCCGTTTTAGTGAAAGCCGAATCAAATCGTGATCAAATGGAGAATCCGGCCGCGGCGAATTCAACCGCGAACGCAGGAGCGACCGCGGAACCGTCGAATGCGGGCGAGTCGAATCCTCCGAGAACCGCGCGAGAGACCTCTCCCACGACCCTGCCGCCGATCGGAGGTCGAACCGCTCCGCGGATCGCGAGAGGACCGGGCGGGAGTCGAACGATTCGTCCCCCGGTTCGAAATCCGAGCCAAGGAGCGACTCCGAGCGGAGTTCCGCAATCGAATCAAGAGGCCGGGTCGGACGGAAGTGGGGCGACAAACGACCGAGCCGATTCGCGCGTGAATTCCGGCAAACCGGCCGCGGGCGCGGCGTCGACGAATTCGAATAAACCGGCCGCGGGCGCGGCGATTGCAAACGGACGCGACGCCGGCATCGCGATCAAGAAGTTCGAATGGGTCAACGCCGACGAGGATCAGATCGGCGAGGGAGCGAAGCCCGATCCCGATCAACATAATGACAATCGTTTTCGGGCCGAGCTCGTTTTACCGAACGACGCGGTGATCGAGGAGATCGCGATCGACCTAGGGGACGGCGGGTCGCACAAATGGACGAGCAAGCCGAGCGATCGGTGGCGGCAAGTGGGAATCCTTCAGAATAATAAAGTCATCACCAAAAAACATGTGGATGTCGTTGGTTCCTTTTCAGGGAATCAGGTTTTTGATCTTTACGTGACGAATCCTGGAGGTTTCAGCGAGAATACGAAGTTCACGCTGAAAGTCGTCGTCGCGAGCGCCGGCTCGTCTTACGAGGTTACTTCCTCTTGCTTGCGTCGATCCGCGAGTTCGGATCCCGCGTCCCAACCGAATTCGAAAGCCGTCGTCGATTCCGGCGCCCCTCTCGAGCCGGCGATGAAAAGCGATCCGGCGAAATCGGGCGGGGCGTCGATCAAAGATTTTTATTGGGTGAACGAGGATGAGGATCAGATCGGCACGGGCTCGCGTCCCGATCCCGATCATCAAAAAGATCTCCGATTTTTCGTCGCGCTCGATCTTCCCGCCGATACGATGATCGAGGAGATCCGGCTTTTCGAGGGGGACGGCGGATTTCACAATTGGATCACGACGCCGAGCGATCGTTATTGGCAAGTCGCGATCCTTCAAAACGGCGCCCCCGTCGCGAAATCGCATGTCAAACAGGTCGGCAAGTTTTCAGGCGAGCAGAAATTCGATCTTTATGTGACGAACCCGGGAGGGCTCAACGCGCAATCGAAATTCACGGTCAAGATCGTCGTAACGATCGCGGGTAAGAAATACGAACTCTCGGCGAGTCGCGCCCGCGGCGAACCTCGACGTTCCTCGTAACGATCGTTCCGCGGTTCGCGTCGCCGATTCGTCGAGGTCGGTTCGTATCGGCGAATCTGCGAACGATATTATAATAAAATATAAATATTTGATCAAGTAGGATCACGGCCGGGTCGATCTCCGTCGGAGCGAGGCGGGGGATCGGCGGAATCGCTCGCGGGTATCTTCCCGCGAAAATCTGGTATCATGTTTCTCTCCCGGACGAACCGCGCGATTCGAATTCCGTTCGGATCGCGCCCGAATGATGATATAAGATTGATCGAAAGCGAGACGACCGTGGATGCGAGCAAGCCGTTTATTTTGACCCTGACCTCGATGCACGAATCGGGGATGAAGCTTTTGCTCGACGCGAGCGAGCTTAAACACGCCTCGGCGCTCGACGCCGAAACGCTCCGCCGCGAGATCGTCCCTGCCGACGCGCTATTGATTCGCACGCAGGGGGAGGTCGACGCGGCGCTGCTCGATTGCGCCCCCAGGCTTCGCGTCGTGGGCAGGCACGGCGTGGGGGTCGACCAGATCGACCTTGAAGCCGCGACCGAACGGGGCGTACTCGTTCTGAACACCCCCGGCGCCAATTCTCAGGCGGTTTGCGAGCACACGATCGCGTTCATGATCGCCGTATCCAAACATTTTACACGCATGAACGAAGCCGTGCTCGCGGGCGATTATTTCCGCCGTACCAAGTTCATGGGCCGCGAGCTTTTCGGCAGGTCGCTCGGGATCGTCGGCTTCGGCCGCGTCGGCCGCCGCGTGGGGAAGGCGGCGCATCACGCGTTCGGCATGAACGTCGTTTATAACGATATCGTCGCCCCGCCCAGGGAAGCCGAAGCGGCCGCGGGGGCGCGTCGCGTCGAATTCGACGAGCTTTTGCAGACATGCGAGTATATATCGCTTCATGTACCTCTTGACGCGTCGACGCGGCGGATGATCGATCGATCGTCGCTTTCGAAAATGCGTTCGGACGCGATTTTGATCAACACATGTCGCGGTCCGGTGGTCGACGAGATCGCGGTCGCCGAGGCGCTCGACGCCGGCAAGCTTTGGGGTTACGCCGCCGACGTGTTCGAGGTCGAACCCCCTCCCGACGATCACCCGCTGATCGGCCGTCCCGACGTTTTCCTCACGCCTCATAGCGCTGCGCAGACGGTCGAGAGCCTGACGAACATGGCGACCTGGATCGCCGAGGATTTGATCGGAGTTTTGTACGGCGCCGCTCCGCGGAACCCGGTCAACGATCCGAGGCGCGTCGCCGCGGCGCGAGAACGTTTGGGGCTGCCGCCGCTAACGTCTTCTCCCTGGCGAAGATAATCGACGATCTCGAGCCGATCACGCGTCTTTCGTCGGTTTTCAGGGTGCCGCGGCGATCCG
>JAKBCQ010000702.1 GCA_021807585.1 Planctomycetota bacterium
TATGGAACGAAAGCTTGTTTTTGTTGATATCAAATATCAAGAGTCGATTCACGCGTTATTCCGCGTCGGCGCTGATGACTTCGCGCATGTTGCGCGTTCCCAGAGCCATCCACGTGACGATGTTGATCGAGCTCTTGACGAACCGGACCGAGCCGTCACCCATCAACACGTTCACTCCCGCGGGGTGATAGCTGTTCGCCGTCGTCTGAATACGAAGCGGCGGGAACATGCACGATCGCGAGTTGGGCGGCGCAGATTGGTAGTAACTCGTCTTTGTATGATCTCCATTGATCCAAGGCGCTCCGGTGTTCGATTCGCCTTGATATTGGAGATCTAAATAATTGAGTCCGCGGCACTGATTGTAAGCCTGAAGAGGTGTACTTGGATATGTTCCGGGCCGAAACGTATCGCCGTTGTCGGTCGCTATCGAGTTCGAAAAATCCCCCGTGACATGCTCGCTGAAGAGCGCCGTATTGCTCAGGCCGTCACGAAATTGAGCAAACCTGTATGATACATCCGCGAAAAACGCGCCATTTGGAGGAGGCATATTCACATTTACTCCATTTGGATCTTGCTGCGGTCCGTAGCCGAAAACTAAGCTCGTCCCCTCGTTGGCTCGGTAATTCGTCCCCGCCCATCCCGTGGGGAGATAATCCTTCGAATCGGACGGACAAAGGAAAGATCCCACGCTCGTCGCCACTCCGGTCGTGTTATCGGGATAAGCCCAAGGTAAATTGAAATTGAGCGCACCCCAAAGGTTGGCTTGATCGATATACGGAAGCATTTGGGCATGAGCCGAATAGGAAAATGCCGAGGGACTGAACTGAGTGGACCCGGTAAAGTAAATCGTGCGACCCGTCGGTAATGCCTTGTTCGTGTCATGATAATTCGTCAGCGCCAGGCCGATCTGCTTGAGATTGTTGACGCACTGGGCGCGGCGGGCGGCCTCGCGAGCCTGTTGAACCGCCGGCAACAACAATCCGACCAAAACTCCGATGATCGCGATGACGACCAGCAGCTCGATCAAGGTGAAACCGCGTCGAAAAGTCGATGAATACAACATAAATCTTGTCCTTTCTAGTGATCAGCGATGGAACTAACAACCGGATGATCGTTCAGTTGATGTCGGTCCGCGCGATTGTGATCGCCGGCGCCGTTGTGACCGAGTAAACGACCTGTTTCTTTGTCGCTTTCCCCTTCGCCTCGTCGAGTGTCAAAACGACGACGATGTTTGGGTTCGGACCCGTCGTCTTTTCAACACGATCGATGCGAAACTCGGCGAGCTTTTTCCCCGCGCTCCAATCTTGATCGGAGACGTAGACCGAGGGTTTCAAGCCGCGGAGGTCGGCGGGTGTTTTGCCTTCTTTCCACGCGTCGAGCGCCGCTCCGAGCTTCGACTTGGCCTGATCGACGTCTCCTGATGAGAACGATCCGGGCGCTCTCGCTCCACACCCCGCGACCGCGATGGAAACCGCGACCGCCGCGGAAACGACGAGGATCCGATGGATCGGAATGGTGTAGCAATTGCACATAGAATGATCTCCTTGAATGCTTATAAATTTACTCCGCGTCGGCGCTGATGACTTCGCGCATGTTACGCGTTCCCAGAGCCATCCACGTGACGATGTTGATCGAGCTCTTGACGAACCGGACCGAACCGTCACCCATCAACACGTTCACTCCCGCGGGGTGATAGCTGTTCGGGATCACCATTTGTCTCCCTGGCGGAAACATACATGAACGCGTGCTCGGAGGCGCCGTATGGTTGTAAGTGGTTGTACCACCGGTCCCATAAATCCATGGAGCCCCGATGTTTGAAACACCTTGGTACTGTAAATCCAAATAATTAAATGATCGGCATTGAGTGTAAGCGATCGCGGGTGTGCTCGGATGAGTTCCCGGTAGGAAAAGGTCGCTATTGTCGGTTGCGATCGCGTTCGAAAAATCCCCCGTCACATGCTCGCTAAAGAGCGCCGTATTGCTCAACCCGTCGCGGAATTGCGCGAACCGATACGATACATCGGCGAAGAACGCGCCGTTGGGGGGAGGCATATTGATATTGAATCCACTGGGGTCGTTCGCTCCATATCGATAAACTAAACTCGTTCCCTCATTGGAACAGTAATTGTTGGGCGCCCATCCGACGGGAATGTATTCCCTGGGATCCGATGGACATAAAAATCCCGCCACGATCGTCGCGGTGACGGTGGTGTTGGAGGGATCAAAGCAAGGCAAGTTAAAATTGAGAGCTCCGTATAACGATGATTGATCGATATACGGAAGAATCTGAGCGTGCGGCGAGAACGACATCATTTCGGGACTGAAGGTCTGATTCGGACTGAAATATTGAGCCGAATTCATCATCACGCGACCGACGGGGAGCGATTTGACCGAGTCGTGATAATTTGTAAGCGCCAGGCCGATCTGCTTGAGATTGTTGACGCACTGGGCGCGGCGGGCGGCCTCGCGAGCCTGCTGAACCGCGGGCAGCAAGAGCCCGACCAAAACCCCGATGATCGCGATCACGACCAGCAGTTCGATCAATGTGAAACCGCGTTTGAGACGTGTCATCGAACGAATCTCCCTTGAAAAACCGATGTCGAAAAGACCTATCTCGGCGTCGCCGAGCGAATGACTCTCCCTTGATTCAGATCAAACCGACCAATTCGACAACGCCCACGGAAAAAGGCGCCGCCGTGCTCGGATGCCTAAAGCATGAACGCACAGAATCAACACCGCCGTATATGGACCCCGCGAAAGTACTTGCGATCGGCGAATCGATTCATGAAATGAACCAATATCCGAGAATATAATTATGCGACTTCACGAAATCGGCTTGATGCGAAAATTGAGCCGAATCGCGAATCGACATTTTCCTCCGCGATCTGAAGGTCGAAAGATCGCCGACCGATCGGGCGATCGGTCGGCGTTTCGAATTGCGCCTTCGATTTACTTTGATTCGAGGCGAAGCCCCGCCGCCTCGGTGAGTCGATCGAAGAACGCGGCCTCGGTGATCAGGAAAATGATCTCGGCGGTCTTACGATCGCCGAAGTGCTCGCGAACCCGCG
>JAKBCQ010000703.1 GCA_021807585.1 Planctomycetota bacterium
CCTCGCGTCGAACGCCTTGAAATCGACCCGGCGACGTTCGCGATTGAGATCGGCGAGCCAGGAATCCGCTTCACCGTGCGCGTCCAAACCCCTCAGGGAACATATCGTGATCTCACCGACAGGGCGCGCTGGACGGTTGCGCCCGCCGACTCGGCGTCGATCGACGAATCGGGATATCTCACTCCCAAAAAGCCCGCAATCGTGCACGTCTCGGCGCGGATCGAGCCCGTCGCGATCGAATCCAAAGCCTTGGAACAATCGAACTCCGGAAATCGATCGAACGGAGATCGCAAATCGATCGACGATTGGGAATCGATCGCTCGTTTCGCCGAGGCTTCGGGAGAGATCGTCGCCGAATCGTCGATCGATTTCGCGCAAGACATCGCCCCCCTCTTCACCCGCGCAGGTTGCAACACGGGGGGATGCCACGGCCGCGCCGACGGCCAAAACGGCTTTCATCTTTCGCTCTTCGGTTACGATCCCGACGGCGATTACACGGCGATCACGCGCCAAAGCGGGTCGCGCCGCATCGATCTCTTCGCCCCCCAAAAAAGCCTGCTCCTCGTCAAGACGACCCGCGCGATCCCCCACGTCGGCGGTCGGCGCATTAATATTGATTCAGATGAATATCAAAAGATTCTTACATGGCTGAAGGCGGGCGCGCCGCGATCGAAAGGAACGACGCACGGCAAGGTCGTATCGGTGAAGGTCGTTCCCGACGCGATCCGGCTCGCCGAACCCGGCCCCGTTCGGCTCCGCGTGGTCGCGCGGTTCACCGACGGCCACGAGCGCGACGTCACCCGGCTCGCTTCGTATCGGACGACCGACGACGCGACGGTCGCGATCGACGCGTTCGGGAACGCGAACCTCGCTCGCCGCGGCGAGGCCGACGTCGTCGCGCGGTATCAGTCGTTCGTCGTCGTCGCGCGGATCGCGACGGTCGTCAACCCCGAACTTGTTTATGATTACAAAAGTGCGCCAAGAAAGAATTTCATCGATGATGAATTATTGAAACGGCTGGAATCGTTGCGGGTTCCGCCGAGCCCCCCCGCGAGCGACGCGGCGTTTCTCAGGCGCGTATCGCTCGATCTCGTCGGTCGGCAACCCGACCCGCAACAGATCCGTGATTTTCTCTCCGACACCGATCCCGAAAAGCGTTTGAAACTCGTCGATCGTCTGCTCAAACACCGCGATTTCATTCGGTCCTGGGGGATTAAATTCGGCGATATGCTTCAGATCACGTCGCGACGCTTCGGCGACGGAACGGGTCGATATCAAACATGGCTTATGAAAGCGTTGATTGAAAATCGACCGTGGGACGCGATCGTCCGGGAACTTCTCACGGCGCTCGGCGATCCCGCGAGCCCCGAGGGGGGCGCCGTCAATTACGCTCTCGACGGAGTCGACGCCAAGGCCGCCGCCGAACAGACGGCGCAACGCTTTCTCGGCCTCCGTTTTCGCTGCGCCCAATGCCATGATCATCCGTTTGATATCTGGACACAAGACGATTATTTCGGCCTCGCCGCGTGTTTCGCCAAGATCACCCGAGGCGGGGGCGCAATCCCCGCGGCGATGGACGGGCGGACGCGAGTCGGCTTAGATCCCAAGGGATTCGTCGAGCATATACGAACGCATGAACACGCGAGCCCGCGTTTGCTCGACGGTACGCCCGTATTGGTGAGAGACGACGAGGACCCGCGGAAAGCTTTCGCGGATTGGGTCGTCGATCCCAAAAATCCGTATTTCGCCAAAGCGACGGTCAATTGGACCTGGGCTCAACTGTTTGGCAAAGGGCTCTGCGAGCCCGCCGACGACCTGAGCCGAGCCAATCCGGCCGTTCACCCCGAGCTGCTCGACGCGCTCGCTCGATCCTTCATCGCGCACAAATTCGACGTTCGCGACCTGATTCGTACGATCGTCACGTCCGAGGCTTACGGGCTAAGTTCGGCGACCGTTCCCGGTAACGAACGCGACGAACGCTTATTCTCTCATCACACTCCGCGTCCCCTCACCGCGTATCAAATGGCGGATACGCTCGCCGATGTGACGGGCGTGATCAATCGTTATAAAGATCGAGCGTCGGGAACCCGCGCGATCGAAATCTTCGATCCCGCGACGCCGAGTCCGATCCTCGACACGTTCGGCCGCTGCGATCGCTCGGTCGGCTGCTCGGCGTCGCCAAAACCCGCTCTCAGCCTCCGCCAGGCGCTCCTCTTGGTGGGAGGAGACGTCGTCGAAAGCAAGGTTTCTCACTTGAACGGATATCTCGCGGGTTTGCTCGAACTCGTCAAGGATCCCGCCGAGATTGTTGATAATCTTTATATGCGAACGGTTTGCCGTCCGCCCTCGAAAGACGAGCTGGAAACGTTCTCGGCCGAGCTCAAGCGCGCGCCTTCGCTCCGCGACGCCGCCGAAGATCTGTTCTGGGCTTTGCTCAACTCGCGTGAGTTTAGTTTTAATCATTAAAGGTGAAGCGATCGGAAACACAAGAACGCAGGGGGATATCATGCGTGAAGATACGTTCCGGAGCGAATGTCGCGGTCCGAGCCGGCGGGACGTGCTGCGGCTGGGAGTGCTTGGCTCGCTGGGATTGGGGATCGACGATCTCTTCCGGCTCCGCGCGCACGCCGCCGCGACCGATCCCCGCGCGGGGCGAGCGTCGAGCGCAATCCTCATCTGGCTTGCGGGAGGGCCTTCGCACATCGATACGTTCGACCCCAAGCCGACCGCCCCGGTCGACGTCAAAGGCGAGTTCAAGCCGATCGCAAGCCGAATTCCAGGGATCTCGCTCAGCGAGGTTCTGCCCAAAATCGCCGCGTCGCTCGATCGTTTCACGCTCGTCCGAAGCGTGACTTCCCCCGAGGCCGATCACGACCGCGCAGCACACCATTTAATGACGGGTTATCGACCCACTCCCGCGATCGTTTATCCCAGCTACGGTAGCGTGATTTCCCGAGTTCTCGTCGATCGACCGACCGCATTGCCGAATTATGTGGCGATCCCCGACGCGCCTCCTTTTTCATCAAGCGGTTATCTGACACAAACGTATGATCCTTTTACCGTCATG
>JAKBCQ010000704.1 GCA_021807585.1 Planctomycetota bacterium
GCTTCACTTGTTTCGACATCCCGTTCAAATTGACCGCGACGAGATAAGGCTTCAACATTCCAAGAACCTCGCCGAATCGATCCACATGCGCATGACCGTGATGCAAGTTGTAAACGACGCCGACGTTTGTGACCTTTTGTTCATTTAACTTTTTAATGATATCGACTTGATTCTCGGGTTCGCCGAACCAGCCGCCGTGATTGTAAAGCGCGATCCGGCAATCGATCTTCGCCGCCTCGATCGCGAGCGGCGCGAGCTTCGCCGCGGCGGCCTCGACCCGCTTCGTCCGTTCGATTCCCGCGGGAGAATCGACCCCCATATCGAGCAAAACCCACAATGTTGTTTTTATATTCTTGCGTTTAAATAGATCGAGGATAAGTTTCGCGTCGGGGGTGAGTTCGCCGGGAAAGAGCCAAAAGGCTTCGAGCGTGATGTTCTTTTGAGCGAGGGCGATCATTTCGGCGTCGAACTCGCGAACGTGCTCGGCGCGCCAGTCGTACGCGAAGCGTTTGAACCCGAGACGTTCAAGCATCGCCGCTCGTTCCTCGGGCGAACGTTTTTTGGAGTCGAACGGGACGATGCACCACGCGACGAGGTTGTCGCGGGCGAAGAGCTTGCGAGCGATCGCGTTCTCCGCGGGATCGAGCCGAGCAGGATCGCCCGGACGATCGGGATCCGCCGCCGTCGCGATCGGAACAGAGGACGAGAAAACAATCGCGACGAGCGTCGTTAATATCAACGCACGCTTTGAATATAAATAGCTGGATAATATCATTAGATGACCGCGTCGTTCCGAGGTTCGGGAGGGATTTCGTCGGCCGCCCGGCTCGACTCGCGAGCCGAGATCTCAATCATGCCCGAGACCGCAGTGTCGGATCAAGTGCGATACGTTCGTCGGCGTCGTTTCGTCGCGGCTTGGCGAGCTTGGCGTACATATTCTTGAAATCTAGATTCTTCGATTATTAGATGATTTCCGGCTCGTTTCGCCGCCGGAACGATGAACGACGCGAATTCGGAGCGTTCTTCGATTAGAATGACTTTCATGAAGCGAATCGTACTCGTCGGGGCGGGTCACGCGCACCTTGAGGTCATCCGCCTCGGCGCGGAATTCACCAAGGCCGGGGTCGAGCCGGTCGTCGTTTCGCCGGGTGATTTTTGGTACTCAGGATTGGCGACGGGGATGCTCGCTGGGCTTTATCCCGCTGAACTCGATCGCGTCGACGTCGGGTCGCTCACGCGGAACGTAGGGGGTCGGTTCATCGCCTCGGAGATCGAACGATTGATCCCCGAGAAACGTGAGATGATCCTCGCCGACGGATCATCGCTCGCGTACGACGTCGCGTCGCTCAACATCGGGGGAGAAGTTCCCGTTGAAAAAATCTCCGGAGCGGCCCGCGACCCGCGGCTCTTCGCGGTCAAACCGATCTCTCAACTTTTATATTTACATAATTATGTTATTACATTACTTAATGATTTGCCGATCGAGCGACCGATCGAGATCGTCGTCGCTGGGGGCGGGGCGACTGGGGTCGAGATCGCGGCGTCGATCGCCGCGCTCGTGGAGAGGACGCTCGCCGCGGACCGACGAGTGAAATCGCGCGGTCTTCGAGGTCGGATCGATCGTCCCGATCGAGATCGAGTTTCGATCAGATTGCTCGCTGCGACCCCCCGGATTTTAATCGACGCGACCGCGGGCGCCGCCGGGGCGATCGCGCGAACGCTCGTAAATCGAGGAATCGAGATTCTTACGAACGTTTACGCCGAGCGGATCGAGGGGGATCGCGTTTTCGCGCACGACGGTCGATCGTTCCGATTCGACGTCCTGGTCGCGGCGAATGGATTGAGGGTTCCCGATCCGATCATACATTCAGGATTGCCTTACGACGATTCGGGGCTGATCGTCGACGAAACGTTGCGGTCGATCGCCGATCCGTTGGTGTTCGCGGCGGGAGACTGCGCGAGCCTTCAAGGGAGACGGCTTCCCAAGGCGGGGGTATACGCGGTTCGGCAGGCGCCGATCCTCGCGTTCAACCTGCTCGCGACGGTCGAGGGGCGCGAACTCAGGCGATTTCGCCCGCAAAAAAAGATCCTCTTGATTCTCAATTTAGGAGACGGATCCGGTCTGGCCACGTGGGGACCTTTTTGGTTCCAGGGACGAGCCGCGTTTCGGCTCAAAGATCGTATCGATCGTGCATTCTTAAATAAATACAAAATTTAAAGAGACTTACTTATTAAAAATAATAGTACGTTATTATATTGCCGGCGGTTGCGCCTTACCTCACGAGATCACTGTCCTGCCGAGAGCGTTCCCGAGATGCTGGCTCGGATCGGCATTCCTTCGGGCATGGGTCGAGCGGCGACGGTGAATCCGCGGGCGTGGAGGTCGTCGCGGAGCTTGCGATAAAGCTCGAAACTATCGGGATAGATCCAGAGGGTGATCGTCGTTTTGACGGGATCGAGCGGGCGAAGTGCGAGCGAATATTCCGATATCGGATTGCGCGTCGTCTCAAACGTTTCGCCCCGTTCGTTAAACTCGGGGACGACCTCCCAGCTTTGGAAAATATAACCACCTTTTTGATTGATTCGCATATCGTTGACCGCGAGCGAAGCCAGCCGCGCCATCGTCACCTTGATCGAAAACACGCCGATCGGACCCGCCTTGACGATCATCACGGGATCGTTCTCCCCCAGCGTCATTCGCTTGCGGAAATCGACCCCGGCTTTTTCAAGCAATCGTTCGAGGTTGATGTAGCTGACGCGATTTTGCCGAAGCTCGAAAAAGAATTCGTCGCTGTCGGCGGGCTTGGCGACGGGACTCTTCGTCAACAACGGCTTGGGCTTGGCTCGCGGCGCCATTCCTAACGTTTGAACGTCTTTTTGTAACTTTGCGCGTTCGACTTTGATCCGATTCCCCTTGGCGACCGCGATCGAAAGCCGGGTGCGGTAATCGCGAATCCGATAACTGAGCGTTTTGGCGGCGAGGGTTTGCCTCGCAGCCTCGACCGCGGCCGATTTGAGCCGAGCCTCGGCCTCCTTGAGCCGTTCCTCCGAAGCAATCCGCTCCACC
>JAKBCQ010000705.1 GCA_021807585.1 Planctomycetota bacterium
GCCGACGAATATTGGACGAAACGGCTTTCGACTTGGAAAAAGATGCTCGCGATTCCTTCACAACGAGATCGTGCGCTTTTATACCTTTCGTCGGTTGATGATCCGCGAGCGGTCCCTTCCATTCGCCGGATCTTGATCGCGGGCGACGCGGAGTGTCAACGCCAGGCGATCAAGATTTTGAAAAAGATCGACACGGTCGATTCGACTCGCTCGATCGCTCTCATGATTCCTTTCGGAGCGTCGGAATCGATCGCAAAAGCCGCGTCCGAAGTCCTCAAAACAAGAAAACCGACCGATTACGTTCCATTATTAATCTCGCTGATCGTTCAAGAAGTGAAATTTACGAGTAAAATGTCGTCCAGAACGGGGGAACCAGGCGAATTGGTCGCCGATTTCGGAGAATTCTATCTTCATCGCTATTATCAACCCGGACCCGACCTGAACGTCGAAACGAAGCGAATGATTATAAGGATGATTCACCAGGGAATCAATCCCTTTGATCCCGCTACGCGCGCTACGCACACTTCACATGATGTTTCGTATATACCATATGATTTCACTAAATTCGGTCCGTTACTTTTCGCTCCGGAAAACGATATTTTGGGAAATCCCATGACTTATTTCACATGGAGTTTTTTTGGAAGGAATTTCTACTCCAACATCGACCAGTATAATCTTTCAAACGCATATCAATATCTGATATTTATGCGCGACGTGTCGTCGTTAATTCGACACAATTCGTCTCATCATCGCCATAATTCAAGGATCGTCGATCATCTTCAAGATATATCCGGGTTCAATTATGGTTCGAACAAAAGTGAATGGATCGCCTGGTTCAAAAATTACGTATGCTCGGCACCTAAATCGCAAACCCGCCCGCCGGAGATCAAGCCCGTATTTAATCAGTATATTCCGTTGGTATTTGAACCTTCGTACCATAAATTGCTGACGTTATCTTGTTTCTCCAAAGGAACGCCGGTCAAGACGATCACAGGTTATAGACCGATTGAAGCGTTGATTCCGGGAGATCTTGTTTTGAGCCAAAACACCGAGACCGGAGAATTGCTTTTCCGTCCGGTGGTGGAATCGATTCAAAATACGCCTCAGCCGACCGTCGCGATCGATCTTGGAATCGACACAATCACCTCGACCGAAATCCATCGTTTCTGGATCGCGGGCAAGGGCTGGGCGCCCGCTCGAGACTTGCATCCCGGCGATCGAATTAGGGCGTTGGACATGGTTCTCGTCGTCAAATCGATCGAACATCGTGCCGTTCAGCCCGTTTTTAACCTCGTCGTCGCCGAGAATCACGATTATTTCGTCGGAAAATCGGCGGCTCTTGTGCACGATAACGATTACGCTCCAAGGGTCGAGAAACCGTTTGATCGTGTCGCGGTTGATTCGCGATGAGGCCGTTGAATCGTTGAGAACGCCTCTTTCAACCGATTGGAACTTGAATCGTGACTTCGTTCTCGACGATTTCTCCCGGTCTTTTTCTTCCCTTTTCTTTTCGGCTCAAATCTTTACGGAGAGACCGCGGTCGAATTATTGGCCAAAGGGACGGCTGAAATCGCCGCGGGCAAGATCGACGACGCGATCGAAACGTTCAATCGATCGATCGCGGTCGACCCGAACATGTCCAGAACATACAGCAACCTCGGATTGTGCTATACATACAAGCAACAATACGATAAGGCCGAAGATTACTATAAAAAAGCGATCTCACTTGATCAAACGGATTATCTTCCCGATCTTTACCCGGGCGTCGAACTATATGGGGCTTGAACGTTACAAAGAGGCTCTCGACGCATTGAACGAATGCGTGGAAAAAGAACCAAGACTTGAAGGCGCGTATTTACTGATTAGTTATTGCGGATACGCGCTGAACGAGGACGTCGAGGGTCCTCAATCCGTGGACAAAGCCCTTGCGCAATACTACGCCAAACTCTATAAGAAAACCGAAGATGTGAAATGATAAAAATAGTATTATTGCAAAATAAGTTGTCTCGGGCTCGCGGCTTCGACGCTCGCGCGATCGTCGTTTGTGTACGCATGAGCTGAGATTGCGCGCCGGGCCTGCTGGTCGTCACGGGCTCGCGGCGTGATCTTTGGGAGCATCCAATTGCTCCGATCGATCGCGTGATCGACGGTTACGAATTGTTGTGGGAGATACGCTTGCTGATCGTCGAGGGTCGCGAGGGGCATGAGGGGGGAGTTTGGTGACGAGTTTTCGGATTTGGCTCGACGGCGTCGTGTCATTTCCAGGTCGTTTGGAAACCGCTTGGTGCGGCGATGAGGAGCCGGCTGCGTTGGTTTTGAGCCCGGCTTGGCGTTGCGCCGAGTTCGCATGGATCGGTGGGATCTGCGAGGAAACGCCGATTTTCGGTCGAGTCGGTTCCACTTGATTGACATCGGCCGAGCGTTCCCCTAGATTAGCGGCTTCAAAACTTAGATTAGGGAACTTTCGCGCCGATTTCGCGAATCCATCCACGATCTCGGGAAATCCGCTCGGTCGTAGCTCGGGCGTGAAGACGTTATATTCAGCGAGTGTTTTCATGGAAATATCGGTGCAGCTCGACCTGGGGCGGATCGCGCAGGATTTACAAATTCGGCGAGTCCAGGTGGAGAACGTCGTCGGCATGCTTGACGAAGGGAACACGATTCCCTTCATCACTCGCTATCGCAAGGAACGAACGGGCAATCTCAACGAGGTTGCGATCCGTGAGATTCAAGGGCGGGTGAAGCGTGTTCGCGAGCTGATCGAGCGGAAGCAGACGATCCTCAAATCGATCGAGGCTCAGGGGAAGCTGACGGAAGAGTTGGCTTTGGCGATCCGCAACGCGGAGAATCCGAAGCGGCTCGAGGATCTTTATTTACCCTACAAGCCGCGGAAGCGAACGCGCGCCTCGGACGCTCGGGATCGCGGGCTCGAGCCGTTGGCGACGGCGATCATGGCGGGGGATCCTTCGGTCGCGGATCTGAACGCCGCGGCCGAGCCTTACGTCAACGTTGAGAAGCAGCTCGATTCGGTTGAGAAAGTTCTTGCGGGTGCGGGCGATATTCT
>JAKBCQ010000706.1 GCA_021807585.1 Planctomycetota bacterium
ATTCGTTCGGGGTTTCGTCCGGGGGGGGTTGGATTGAATCAAATCCGAAACCTTCGCCCTCGCCTCTTGCGCCTTTTCCGGGACTGCGAAGAGCGAGACGCGACGTGTCGCCCGCACGCTCGCCACGACTGCCGATTGTCGGGATAGAGGCGTCACCTTCCCCATCTCCTCGTTGATCAGGACGGGAATGTCCGTCTCGTCCACTTTGTACCACGATTTGGACGCTTGTTCTTTGGCGATTATGTATTCTTGTACTTTATCCTCCACGTTTTTTAGTTCATCCAGGTCTTCTTGTCCAGGGCATTCGGGTGTGTTGTAAATCTCTCGATAATGATTTCTTCGGCGTAATCGCTCCCCGTGTTCACCACCGTACCCGTCCGTCAGCATTCCCACCACCTTCCAGTCGTCCCATGTTATGTATTCTTCGATATTCGCCTTGATTTTCTCGTCGTCGTCGGCGTGAAGAGCCGGGAACTCCCCGGTTGGAAGCAACTTCGATAGAGCTCTGCGAAGGTGGTGATCGTATGCGACCCGTGTCTTGTGAAAATAGACTTGAGTGAACATGAAATATCTTGCTAGAATCAATCCCTCGGCGGCGTGAACGCCCCCCTCGGTTATTCCCAGTCGGAGCCCTTGTTTGGCGGTTTCACCTTCGGGTTGAGGCATCTCAACCGCGACGACCGTGTTCAGCAGCCTTCGCCAGTCGTATTTCCCGTAATCGACGCCGGCATGGAGAGAATCTCGCAATAGGTAGTCCATCCGATCGGCGTCCATTTGGCCCGTGATGATCTCTCTCCAGAAGATCCGGCATGATGAATTGCTTGATCCTTCAATCAAAGAAGCGATATCGTCCGCTAAAAATCCGTAATTCCGATTGAGCGGGTGCTGCTCGATCACGTTCTTGAGAAGCTTGCGGATTATGGCCGCCGAGTACTCTTCGTGAACATAACGATTCTTTCCGTCCTTTCGGAGGGGAAAAACGTCTTCACCGGCGTGGGAGAACGGGCCGTGCCCCACGTCGTGTAATAACGCCGCAAGCCGAACCAGAACCTTATCGCGTTTGAAACCCGCATCATCGTAACCATAAAAATCCTTTAGAAGGTCTCCGGATCGTGCGACGATCGAATCGTAAAGTTTGGTCGCCAGATGCATGACTCCCAGGGAATGCTCGAAACGAGTGTGCATTGCGCCGGGGTAAACATAATCCGTCCAGGCCGGTTGACGGATACGACGAAGACGCTGGAATACGTTATGGTTGATGATATCGCGTTCCCAATCATTGATTGGGATGAATCCATGAACCGGACAGCGGATTTCATAGGTACGATGCGGATCGGCCACGATCGATACTCCCTTTGAAGACCCGACTTTCGGGTTATGTTACTCGTTCGGTATTATTCTGTCCAGTCACATTGATCATCACCCTCGCATCGGCTTTGTTCTCAAAGCGATATCGATCAAATCGGCCGAATCAGATATCGTCGAAAACACCGCCGAGTATTGATTTCAACCTCGGACGTCAAATTGCCGATATCACATTGAAATGGTTCATCAACTGTCATCATCACTCAAATCGCTCGATGTAGAGGTCGCCCGGGAGCGGTCGATCCTTCATCGTGTTTTGCCATTATCAAGAACAATCTGATACGTCACGAACGCGATTCGCCTTCCGTCGGGCGACCAGCTCGGTACGTTCATCGTCCCCTGTCCTCCCAGGAATCGTCCCAGTACTTCAATCTTCTTATCGGCAAGCGTCATTCTCCTCAACGTCACGTCTTTATCGGCGGGATGACCCGTCACGTCCTTTTCATACGATACATACACGATTGTTTTGCCGTCGGGGGATACGTGCGGAAACCAGTTGTTGAATTCATCATCGGTCACCCGTTCTTGCTCGGAACCGTCGTTCTTCATCCGCCAGATTTGCATCAGGCCCGATCGGACGGAATTAAAATAAATGTGCGCGCCGTCGGGCGAATACTCGGCGCCGTCGTCGAGCCCCTTCGCGGTCGTCAGTCGCGTTTCGTCGCCGCCGCCGACGGGTATCGTATAAATGTCGAAGTCGCCCCCGCGTTCGCCGCAGAACGCGAGCGTTTTGCCGTCGGGCGACCATCCATGCCAATATGACGGAGCGTTAGGAGTGACCAATTTGGGCTCGCCTCCCGTGACCGGGAGCGTGTAAATGCGCGACCTGCGATCGCCTTGTGATTGATCGCTGACGGCGAGCCGATCGCCGGCGGGTGAGACACCGTGGTCGTTGTTACAGCGGGTTGCGAAACCGGTGTCGATCGGCGCGGGATCGCCTCCGGTCGCGGGAACCCGGTAAAGCCGGCCGCCGCCGTTGTAAATGATCGTCGCGCCGTCGTGGAGCCAATTCGGCGCCTCGATTCGCCCCGGAACGACCAGCACGATACGACGATCGGTCGAGTTCATCGCCTGGGTTTCCAACGTGCTGTAAAGCACGGGCTCGCCCGCGGGAAGAGATGTCGATAATTCCAAATTTGAGAATACCGCGGTTTCAGAAACGTCTTTATTGTGCGAACAAACGCCGATTCCAACATATACTGGTCCGTCAAACACTTGCCGTACCGCGGCGCCGCTGAATTTCAGGTTTTCGTTCTTGGCGGCGAGATCGAGCGAAACGTATCGTCCGCGGCGCACGATCCGAACCCGCGCCGGCGACTTCGACCCCGCCTGGACCTCGTGCGTGTTCGCCCCCGAATCGGTGCGGAATTGAAGCGAAGTCAAGCCGTCGCCGTGGATCGCGGCGTCTACATAGGCGGAATCGGCGTCGATGTTTTGGCGAATCATCAAGACCGCCTTGCGGTGCGGATCTTTCCCTGCGCCGACGAACGCGATATCGGCGGCGAGCGATAAGTCGCCGCTTACCTTCATCCAAACAAAATGAAAAGCGTCCTTTGTGAGCCACATATTCTCGCCGCAACCGGTCACGGTGTACGACTTCGAGGCTTCGTCGTACTTCGCGGTCCCGGCGATCGGCGTCACGCCGATATCGGCGCGCCCCTCGAACATTCCAATTTTGTCGTCGGC
>JAKBCQ010000707.1 GCA_021807585.1 Planctomycetota bacterium
AGTTTAAACCGCGATGATCGTCGCGATCTCCTGTTCGGTTTGGTTCAAACGCTTGACGCCGAGGGGGAATACGCGCGAGCCGCGGCGCTGGCGAACGAGGCGAACGCGCTGCGACGAGAGGATTTCCTCAGCCGCGGGACGGGGTACGACGCCGATTCATTTACAAGACTTGTGGATCAATGGATTGAGGCGTTTTCTCGAGAATTTTTCGAGCGAGTTCGCGGTTTCGGGGTCGAAACCGATCGACCGGTTTTTATCGTGGGGATACCGCGATCGGGAACTTCGTTGACCGAGCAGATTCTGGCGAGCCATCCCCGGGCGTTCGGCGCGGGGGAGACGCCGCTTGCACAAGAATATTTTGATGCGTTGATCGCGGCGACCGCGCCTTCGCGTACGCTGGTTGCGAGTTTGAGTAAGCTCGATCTCGCACGGGCGCGACGATTGGCGGACGATTGGCGGACGCGGCTCGAGGCGCTCGGCGGGATCGCCGAGCGCGTGATCGACAAGATGCCCGAGAACACGAGGCATCTGGGTTTGATCGCGGCGCTGTTACCGCGAGCGAGGATCATCCACTGCCGGCGCGACCCGCGCGACGTCGCGGTTTCGTGCTGGTTGACGAACTTTGGGCGGCTGAATTGGGCGAACGATCCCGAAGACATCGCTCGTCGGATCGCCGATCATCGGCGGTTGATCGAGCACTGGCTCGGCGTTCTACCGTCGCCGATCCTGGAGATCGATTACGAGTCGATCGTCGCCGATCTGGAAGCGGCGGCGAAACGGCTGGTTTCGTGGTGCGGGCTCGATTGGAACGACGCGTGTCTGTCGTTTCATACGACGCGTCGCGCGGTGCTCACGCCGAGCGCGATTCAGGTGCGGCGGCCGATTTCGGATCGATCGGCGGGAAGGTGGAAACGTTACGAGGGGTCGGCGGGGGATTTGTTTGAGAAACTACGCATTTATAATGTTATTTGATATTTTGATTATTATTTTCTATTCTTTTACAAGGACGGCCTTCTCGCACAATAATAACCTTATTAATATACATTTAGATCATATTATGATAGATTTTATGATCGACAGGAGAGCGGGCCGGCGTTCGGCGCGGCGATCGTGTAAGGTGTGGTAACGGAATGGACAAATCGGATTCTACCGGCGTCGCCTGTGCGGGGGGACGAGATGGATAGGAATCGTTTTCAACGGTTTGGAAGGGGTCTGGCGACGGTCGCGATCGCTTGCGGCTGCGGCGCCTGGTACGCGGCGTTGAAGCCGCGACTCGATTCGCATTATCGTCGCGCCGAGCTCGTTCGGCTGATGCGGGACGCGGATCCGCGGGCGCGCGACTTCGCGGCGAATCTCACGCGAGAGCAAGGCGAGGATGCGCTGGAATCGGTTCACGACGCGATCGTCGATGAATCGCCGATGATACGCATTGAAGGTTATCATGTCTTGTCTCGGCTTCGGCCGGACGATCCCGCGACGCTGAACACGTTGATCGGCGGGCTTCACGATAGCGATCCGATGATTGATCGCGAGATTATAATCATTCTTTCACATTCGATGGGTCGGATGACGCGTCCGCGGGTGAACTCGCGCCGCGCCGCGACGATCGTCTCGACATTGATTCCGCTCGTTGTGACGGCGCGCGACGACGTCAAGGAGGAGGCGTTCAAGACGATCGGCATGTGGACGCGACTGCTCGACGCGTGCGATCCCGAACAATCGGCGTTGCGCGTTTCGGCGATCGAGACGCTTGATCGAGGGCTTGCGAACCGCAATCAAGACGTCCAGGTCGCGGCTGCGGAGGGGCTCGCCGAACTCGGATCGGATGCGCGACGATTCGTTCCAAAAATATTCGCGGTCGCCGATTCGGCGTCGATCGATCAAGAGCCGTTTTATTTGCCGGGGCATCGATATCGCCGTATTCTTTTATTGAGATTTATTGATTCAATCGATCCTTCCGGGGGGGAACGGCGCGACCCGACGATTGTCGATTGGCTCGCGAGTTCGGACCCGCTCAAGAGCGAACAAGGGGCGCGGTATCTGGCCGAAATCGATCAAGGACGGTTCGACGCGAACGTTCCTGCGCTCGAAAAGTTGCTCTTCTCGCCTCGGTTGAAAACGCGCTTCGACGCATCGAAGGCGCTTTGGGAACGGAATCGCTTGGAACAACGCGATCGGATCGAATCGATCCTCGTCGAAGTGGGTTCTTCACTCAACGAAGATCTCGATCGCCGCGTCGGCTCGATCCGCATGCTGAAGTCGCTGGGTGCGACGGGGATCGGCGCGATCGTCGATCGATCGACGCGCGATCTCGCCGATCCGTCGCTCGTCGATTATCAATATGAGATTTTTTTGATCCTCTGTGAGATCGGCCGCGAAGCGCGGTCGGCGTTGCCGCTGATCCTTAAAGAGCACGCCGATTCGCAATCGAACCTGGCGCACGCGCCGTTTTTTGACGAACTCGCGGCGCGGATCGATCCCGCGATTATCATTCAAAAGGTGCGTTGAGCACCCCCCGCTGCGAAACCTATCGACACGATTTCCGCTTCGAGATCCGCGCGCCGCGGCGCGGAACCGCGTTCTCCGCGCGCCGATCGCTCCGCGAAACCGTCTCTCCTAATTTCTTCGCTTCTTCGCGATTCGATCGCGCAAGGTTCATAGCTTTGTGAGCAAATCATTCCTGTGTGAGAATTTCGGCGAGGGAATCTTTAGAAGAGGAATCAGATGATTGTGCGAAAGAAGCGATTACCAAACGAATCGACCGGATTCACTTTGATCGAGTTGCTCGTCGTCATCGCGATCATCGCGGTGCTGGTGGCGCTCTTGTTGCCGGCGGTACAGCAGGCGCGCGAGGCCGCGCGGCGCACCCAGTGCCTGAACAACCTCAAGCAACTCGGCCTGGCAATGCACAATTATGAAAGCGCCAATAAAACATTCGCTCCGAAAAGTTTTTTGATCGGTACGACAGCGGCGCCCAATTCGGGGAACTGGATTTACAATTCGGAATGGCGCCCCTCGGCGCGGGTGTTGGCGTTCATGGACCAGGAG
>JAKBCQ010000708.1 GCA_021807585.1 Planctomycetota bacterium
TACGCGAAATCCTATGAATCCAGTCGATTTGAAACAAAAATTTGACGCGGGCGAGAAGTTGATTTTGCTCGACGTTCGCGAGGATGACGAGCGAAAAACGTGCAAGATCGAGCCCCCCGCGGGCGTCGTCGATCTGCACATTCCGATGTCGACCTTTGGTGATCGATTTGAAGAGGCTCGAAACGCCGCGGCTTCGGGTTTGCCGATTATCTTGTATTGCCATCACGGCGGCCGATCGATGACGGTCGCGGGTTGGCTTTCGCGTCGCAAGATCAAGAACGTGCACAATCTTGACGGTGGAATCGACCGCTGGTCGATGCAGGTCGATCCCTCCGTCCCGAGATATTAATCGATCGCGGATCTTATCGATTTTTATCCTTTTGATCGTCTTTATCGGACGATGTCTTGATCGGTTTTACCTTCACGTTCTTGAATTCGATCGCGTATCCTTCGGCTTCGAGCCCGAGAAATCCTTTGGGGTATTCGCACGCTTTCCAGCGGGTGGTGGTTCCTCTGTTGACCCAAAGGCGGACTTCGTTTCCTTCGCAGCGGATCTCGAACGTGTTCCATTCGCCCGCTTGGAGTACGCGCTTACCGACCGCCTGTTTCATCAAATTGACGCGTTTCGTTTTGCCTTGAACGGGCGTATCGCCAAAGACGTACCCTCCCGAGGCGTCGCCCGTTTGCGCCTGGTGCCAGATCGTTCCGTTTTCCGAGCAGCGGAACATCACCCCCGAATTGTAATTTTTCTTGCCTTCTCCGTCCAAAGGGATAAATCTCCATTCGACATGATAGATGAAATCGTCGAATTCGCGATCCTTGCGCAGCCATTCGTGCCTTCCCTTTCCCGAGCATTTAAGCACGCGAGTCGCTTTATCATACGTCCACTGCGAGAGATCGCGGCGCGACGGGGTTCCTGGGGGAATGGGGACCGCGGTCCAGCCTTCAAGATCGCGGTCGGCGTTTTCGAGCAGGTCGATCCAGCCTCTCGGGTCGTCTTCGAGCGCGCTCGCCTGAAAGAACGCGGCGTCGACGGTGGCTCGCCGTGTGAACGGAACCGCGGCCGTTAAAAGGACGAAAATATAAGGAATCAACTTGGTGTTTTTCATAAAGACCTCGAAGTGTTTTGTCGATCCTCGGCGATCAAAAAAGGATATCAGCGGATATCTTGATTCGTTTTCGGCGCGGCGGCCGGCGCTTGAGGTTGCTCGTCGCGTGTGTTAAACATCAGGATCGACTTCACCCGAACGGCTTTCGCTCCGCAAGTGGGAATCGGCCGACGTTTTGATTCGAGGGGTAGCGCGATGATCGACGTATCGAGGCGGCGGTTTTTGGCGGCTTCGGCGATGGCCGCGGGTTTCGGCGGCGGGACGCTGATTCATCGCGAGTCGGCGGGTTCGGCGCCGAACGCCGAGGTCGAGGCCGAGCGTTTCGCGTTGGAGCGAGACGACGGTCCGAACGAGCGGATCACGCTCGGTTTCATCGGAACGGGGGGTATGGGTTCGGGATTGCTCAATATTTTCAAGGGCTTTCCCAATGTCGCGATCGCCGCGGTGTGCGATGTCGATCGGTCGCATCTTGAGAAGGCGCGCGAGAGCGCCGGCGGCAAGGCGGAGATGTATAAAGATTTCCGCTCGGTTCTCGATCGCAAGGATATCGACGCGGTCGTGATCGCGACACCCGATCATTGGCACGCGATTCCGACGATCCTCGCGTGTCAGGCGGGGAAGGACGTTTATTGCGAGAAGCCTCTCGCGTATCGTGTCGCCGAGGGGCGCGCCATGGTGAACGCCGCTTCCAAGTATAAGCGGATCACGCAGATGGGGAATTTGATCCACGCGGGGGAGAATTATCATCGCGTGGTCGAGATTGTTCGCTCGGGGGTTTTGGGTCCGATCTTCAAGACGCGGGTTTGGATGGCGTCGAACCGGAACGCTCCCGAGGGGTTGGGGAATCCCGCCGATTGCTCGGCGCCCGCCGAGCTCGATTACGATTTTTGGCTCGGTCCCGCGGCCAAGCGCGCATACAACCCGAATCGATCGCACTTCAATTTCCGCTTCTTCTGGGATTATTCGGGAGGAATTCTCACCGATTTCTGCTGTCACATTATTGATCTTGTTCATTGGGCGATGGAGGTCGACGCCCCCGAGACGATCGTCGCGACGGGGGGGAGATACGCTCTTAAGGACGACGGCGAAACGCCAGACACGCTCGAGGTTGTTTATCATTACGCCAAAGGTTTCGACATGGTATGGAGCCAGGTCGACGCGAGTTCTCACGGGTTCGAGGGGCGCGGTTTGGGGATTATGTTCCAGGGGACGAACGCGACGCTCGTCGCCGATTACGGTCGATTCGAGATTTTCGCCGAGGACGGCAAGAAGCTCGACTTGCCGGCGCCGAGCTTGCCGCGCTCGGTGGGTCATCATCGCGAGTGGCTCGACGCGATCAAATCGAGAAATGAGTGCTCGTGCCGGTTCGATTACGGTCATCGCGTGACGTCGGTGGGGCTTTTGGGCAATGCGGCGCTCCACGCGGGCGAGAAGCTCAAGTGGGATGCGCGGGCCGAGCGCGTCGTCAATCACGCCGACGCGAATCGTCACCTGGTGCGCGAAACGTACCGCGCTCCGTGGGTGTTGCCGAACGTTTAACCGTTTTTTCAAAGGATAGAATTATGCGTCGATTTGTGACGTCGGTCGGGATTTGGGGAGCGATCGCGTCGATCGCGGCGTTCGCGCAGGGCGCCGAGCCTCGGTTCAAGATGCACGTGATCAACGGCGAGAGCGTGTTCGAGGCCGCGGGGGCTTTTGACGTCGACGGCGACGGCAAGCTCGACATCGTTTCGGGCGAATCCTGGTACAAGGCGCCCGATTGGACGAAGTACAAGGTGCGCGAGGTGAGCAAGACGGGAACGTATCGCAACTGTTTCGCGACCCTCCCCGTCGACGCGAACGGCGACGGTAAAACCGATTTCGTCACCGTGGGCTATTTCACCAAGAACGTCGGCTGGGTGGAGAACCCCGGAGCGCCCGGCAAGGAATGGACGTAT
>JAKBCQ010000709.1 GCA_021807585.1 Planctomycetota bacterium
GTAAAGGCTCTTTCCTTCGTCCCCTTTTTTCGCCGGGCTCCATTGTTCCATGCTTGTTCCGCCATGGGCGCACGCGACCAGGCCGATCGGCACGCCGAGCGCCTCGGTCATCGCGACGCCGAACGGCAACCCCAACCCCGCTCCCTTGCGGCGATTCGCGTGCATTCTTTTGGAACGCTCGGCGCGGTTCGCGGGATCTCCCGAATGCACCGGATCGGGTGAATCGACAAGCCAATGAAGCGGCTCTTTGGCCTCGTCCCACTTGCCGTCCATACCCAACAACATCACTTTGGGATTCGGCGAAGTGACGTCGATTAAATCCGCCACTCCCTCCATATTTGATTGACCCGCGAGGATCCAAACGTCGCCGACATAAATCGGATCGACTTCAACCGAATCATCATCGGTCCGAATGTTGATCAAATAAGGGCCTCCGGTCGGAATCCCTCGCAACACGCCGTCGCCGAATTCGGATTCTTGAACGACGGTTTCAAAACCTTCGCCCCCCATGACCGTGACCTGAATATTCTTGTATTTTTCTTTGCCGGCGAGATCGAGTTTGATTTCGCCGAAACCGGCTTGATCGCGCTGATAAACGCGATTCGGCGTGGGGGCGCGCAGAACCGGTTTTCGGTCGGCTTCGCCCGCTTTGTCTTGGCGAGCGGGCGCCGTCGAGCCCCAAGCGGCGCAGATCAAGGACGACAAGGCGAAGATCCGGAACGGCGTGACGGCATTCCTGGAACGGCTGCGATTCACGGCGGGTACTCCTCGGAACAGCCCTGGGGAACGATCAAGAGGCGAGCGGTCCGCCGACCCGACGAACCTGCGAGCGATCATAATGCGAGCGAGAACGCGAAGGAAGAGCCCGGCGAATCGCCGTCGGGGCGTGCGAGACGGCGCACACGACGTATCTAGCGGTCGAACCGAATCGCCGCCCAATCGCAGCCAAATGAAGATTCGGCGACGCGAACCGATCGGATCGCTCGCCGATTCCCATTCCGAGTCCGACCCGGCTTTACAATGAATAAGATTTAATATATTATATCTACAGTTAAAAACTTGTTAGTCAAGTTTGATCGATTGGATCGCGGGCCGACTTGAACGCGGTCGGATGCGCGGCGATGATCGCGTGTCGCGCGGCGCATTTTCCGCCTTGTCGCGATCCACGAGCCCCTGGGAGACGACGGACGACGATGTCGAACGCGATCCGCGAGCGCCTGGACAAGGAACGGAAAGATCTGCTTGATTTGAGCCTGCGAAATCCGCTCCTCAATTACATCAAACGCGCCAAGACGATCGAAATCGTCGGCGAAACGACGTCCAATTTGTATGAGATTCTCGTCGAATCGCGCAAGGCGATGACGTTCATCCCCGCGGCCGAACCGGCGCGGATCGACGACACACCTCTCGAGCGCGAACCGTCCCAAGACAAATCCTCCCAAGTCGGACCCGCCGGTGGAGAATCTTCCGAAGAGAAACATCCTCAAGGCGAATCTTCCGGAGAGAAACGTCCACAAGTTGAATCAACCGAAGCCTGTGTAGCGCTCGACGACGAGGTGAATTCAGGGGGTGATCGCGAGCTTGCCGAGAAAAAAACCACGCGCTCGGTCGAGTCGATCCAGGACTTAAAGCTGCAAACAAGCATTCCCGCCGAATCGCTCCAGAAGAAGTTGCTCGACGTTTACTTGTTCGCCAGGCTCGCGCAAGAAGAGCAGGGAGTGAACACGTTATTTCTTGTTTTAGGTATGCTGACGTGGCGCGAGGCCGACGCGAGCGATCACGACAAACCGCGCCGAGCCCCGCTGATTCTCTTGCCCGTCGCGCTCGATCGTTCGAGCGCGCGAGACCGATTTCGCTTGCGTCACGAGGGGGACGATCCCGAGTTCAACCTCTCGCTGGCAGAGAAACTGAAGGCCGATTTCAACGTCGAACTTCCCAGGTTCGGCGATAACGGCGGCGACGAGGCCGATTTCGATCCCGCGCAATACCTCGACTCGGTGACCGCCGCGATCGCCGACAAACGGGGTTGGGGGGTCGAACGCGATTCGGCTGCGATCGGCTTTTTCTCGTTCGGCAAATTCCTGATGTTCCGCGATCTCGCCGAGGAAAACTGGCCCGACGGGATGAAACCGAGCGAACATCCGTTAATGCGTGCGCTTCTGATCGACGGATTTGAACAATTGAAACCCGCGATCGGCGATGACGAATCGATTGATAAGAATTCCGCCGTCGCCGGATTGCGGATGATCGTCGACGCCGATTCGTCGCAAACCCTCGCGGTTTTGGACGCGAGCATGGGGCGTGATTTTGTGATTCAAGGCCCTCCCGGCACGGGCAAATCACAAACAATTACGAATTTGATCGCCGAGTCGATCGGTCGCGGCAAAAGCGTGCTTTTCGTCGCCGAAAAGATGGCGGCGCTCGAGGTGGTGAAGCGCAGGCTCGACGCCGCGGGATTGGGAGCGGCGTGCCTCGAGCTCCACAGTCATAAAATGAAAAAATCGGACGTGATCGCCGAACTCAAACGGACGCTCGAACTCGACGCGCCCCGAGTGCTCGATCGCGAGGGTAAATTCGACCGCTGGCTCGAACTCCGCGATACGCTCAACGCGTATTGCGAGGCGATCAACACGCCGATCGCCCCGGCGGGAATCACCCCCCGCGACGCGTGCGCCGCGGTCGTTCGTCTCAAGGCCGATCTCAATGCGATCGATCCCGATCCGCCGATCGTCGACGCCGGCCCAATCGCCTCGTGGACCCGCGTTGAATTTGAGAAGCGTTATGAACTGATACGTTCATTGGCCGATCGCATTCGAAACGCGGGCTTGCTCGCCGATCATCCGTTTCAGGGATCGCGGAAAAGCTCGCTCACTCCCGTCGAGATGGATAAGCCGCTTCAACTGGCGCGCGCCGGACTGGCGACTCTCGCCGCGGTACGAACCGCGGCGAACGCGCTTGCCGAAACGCTTTCGTTACCGATCGCCAAATCCCCCCGCGAAGCCGCCGCGCTCGTCGCCGCGGAACGATACGCGGGCCGCGCC
>JAKBCQ010000710.1 GCA_021807585.1 Planctomycetota bacterium
GATCGTCGGCAGGAGAATCGTTCGAAGCGCCTCGAAGTTCGCCGTGTGCGTGTCCCAACCCCCGAATCCGAGCGTTACAAACCGCGCGCCGGCCTCGATCAACCGCCGCGCCGCGAGAGCCCCGCGACCGAGTTCGGTCGAACCATAACGTTCAAGTGTACTTGGATTTTCATTCGATAAATCGATTGCGCGGCGGACGCGATCGGACCTGAGGATATCGATCGCCCGGCGCTGAAAATCGCTCAAACCCGAACCGATATCGGTCTCATCGAGCCCCTTCAAGCCGCGATCAAATCGTTTGAGCAACCGCTCGCGATCGCCGAGCACGCTCAGCGAAAAATCGGTCGGTAACGAATTCCCTTGCGCTCGCAGCGCATTTCTCAAAGGAGAGCCCTCGATCGCGAACGCTCCCGCGGCCGATCCCAGATAACCCGCCGAAGCGATCACTCCATCTTTAAGTTGGTTCATAACGATATAAGGAGGTATTCCCGATCGAGGACCGACGATTTGGGAGGTCAACGCGCCGATCGCGGGATGTTCGATCGCTTGCGACGGTCGATTCCCCGTCGCGATGTAAACCGAGCCGACGTCGTGCGCGGTGATCTCGTGGGTCAACGAACGGATCAGGGTGAACCGATCGAGCGTGCGCGCCAGTTGAGGAAGGTGTTCGCAAACTCGTACCCCCGGAATCGCCGACGCGATTGTCGTAAAATCGCCTCGAATCGATTCGGGCGCATGGGGCTTGGGATCCCACATGTCGATCGTCGAGGGGCCTCCAGAAAGCCAGATCAAGATCGCCGACCCGCAACGTCGAGCGGGAGCGACCGATTCGATCGCGGCGAACCCGCTCGAAGGCGCTCGATCGAACGATCCCAACCCGAGCAATCCCGCAGCTCCGATTCTTAAAAAATCGCGCCGAGGAAACCGTGAAATATCAGACATATTAATAAAATTCATTGATGATTCTCCCGCTACGTATCGCATTCAATTTCGAAGAATACTAAGATATAAGTAAATCAATGATTCATGAAGAATTCGCGCGCGTTGAGCAGCGCCCAAAATATGTCGACGAACGCGGCGCGGCGATCGTTTTTCCGTTCGATCGCTTCGACCGCGGCTCGTTTCTCGTCGGTCGAGGGGAACCGCGAAAACGTCGCGAGAAAGAGTTCGTCGATCGCTTGATCGTCGCCGGCGCCGGAATCCAACAGTTTCGCGAGTCGACCCGTTTTGATCCGATCCAAGATCGCGGGCTCGGTCATCAGATAAAGCGTTTGCGCGATCGCGGCTGCGTTCGATCGTTCGCACTCGCACGTCGTTTTCCGATCGGGTCGACCGAGCGTCCGAAACGCCCGCGCGATTCCCTCGTTTTTCGGCCGATTCGTCGCGACCTCGATCGCACGCGATCCCTCGGGAGCGTCGCCGTCGAAATCGAACGCCTTCCCGGTCGCGTCGGCGATCATGTCCAACACCGCTTCCGCGGGAGGCCGGCGCGGAATCGCGTGCGAAAAATCGTTCCGATCGAACCGATTCGAATCGTTTGGAATCGACGAAAGCGAGTACGTCCGCGAGGTCAGTATCGTTCGCTCAAGCTTCAGAATATTATAATGATCATTCGAGAATTTCTTTGCCAAGGCGTCGAGCAGTCGTTCGTTCGAGGGGGGATTCGACGCCGAGAAGCCGTCGACGGGATCGACGAGGCCGACGCCGAAATAATACGCCCACACGCGATTGACGAAATTCCGCGCGAAGAACGGATTCGAGGGATCGACCAACCGATCGCAAAACGCTTGACGGATGTCGCGGGGACCGGATAAATCGGCGCCGCCGAGAGCGCGAGGAGCGAGCCGCGCGTCGGTATCGGGATCGGCGAGCGCCGATTCGCCGTCGTCCGATAAAAAGACCTCGCGGATCGCGGGAGTCGGCGGCAAAGCCCCGTCGGCGCTTCGCGCTCGAAGCCGTTCAAGCAACCCGCCGAACGCGATATCGGCCTCGATCGATCGACCCGTGCGCACCTGCGCGAAAATATTTGCAAACGCTCGATAATCGCGCCTCGTCCAACGATCAAACGGATGCCGATGACATTGCGCGCATGCGATTCGCACTCCCAGAAACGACGACGCGATCAGCTCGGCGGCGGGTTCGATCGCGATCGCTCCGTTCGTCGAATTTCTCATCCAGAACAGGTCGAGTTCGGGCTTGGTCGCGAAATCGTTCGGTTCGTTTCGTCTGAGCGCCGAAACCCGCTTCGTTTCGTCCTCAACCCACTTGTTAACGTCGTCTTCGCCGCGGCTCGTCGCGCATAATACGCCCCGCACGATTTGATCGTACGGAGTTCCCGCGGCGATCCGATGCCGAAACCAATCGCGCCAGACCCTCGCGTAAGCTTGGGCGAGATCGGGCTGCACCTCGAGTTTCTCGACGTCGAGCGCCGTCATATCGCAAAACCGCGACGCCCATAAATCGGCATGCATTGGATGATATAGCAACTCGTCGACCTTCGCCGAGCGTTTGTTCGGCGATTCGTCGGCCAAAAACGCGCGGACGTCTTTGGGCGAGGGGAGCGATCCGGTCGCGTCGATCGTAATTCGCCTAAGGAATTCACAATCGCTCGCGGGCGCCGACGGTTCGATCCTCAGCTTGCGCAGCCGCGCCGCGACCTCGCGATCGACGATATTCTCGGATTCAAACAACAAGGGATCTGAATTCAAAAAGGATTTTGATCGCGCGACTCGGCGATCGCCTCGATCGTCGGTCGAGGGGACGATGACGCGGGCCCATGCGAACGCCCCGCGATACGAGACGACGACCGCGCACGATCCCGCGTCCTTCGCGACGACTCGCCCCGTCGCGTCGATCTCGGCGACCGATTCGTTTTTGACCTGAAAGACGCAAAACCGAGAGACGTCCTCGCGCGATCCGTCTTCAAATTCGACCGCGACGCGCAGGCGAATCGATTCTCCCTTTCGTTCAAATACATGTTCGCCAGGACTGATATCAATCTTTTTAACCGTTCCGACTCCCGGCCTTCGATTCGCTCCCTG
>JAKBCQ010000711.1 GCA_021807585.1 Planctomycetota bacterium
GCGTTCGATGTAACTTGCGGGCCCGTCGTGCGGCTTTGGCGCAGGGCGCGACGCGATCATAAACTTCCCGATCCCGCGGTTCTCAAAAACGCGCTTGAAAAAGTTGATTGGAAGGCGATCGAACTCGATCCCGCCAAGCGAACCGTTCGCCTGCTTAAACCCGGAATGAAGCTCGATCTGGGCGGGATCGCCAAAGGCTACGCGGCTCAGGCGGCGCTCGCCGAACTGCGGGATCGCGGAATCGACCGCGCGCTCGTCGCGGCGGCGGGAGATATCGCGGTCGGCGAACCCCCTCCCGAAACCGAAGGCTGGTCGATCGCGATCGCATCGCTTCACGAATCAGCTTCGGCTCGGCCCGCGCAGGTTCTTTCGCTTAAAAACTCGTCCGTTTCGACCGCGGGAGACGCCGAACAGTACGTTGAGATCGAAGGAAAACGATATTCACATATTGTTGATCCTCGAACGGGGCTCGGCGTCGTCCGCCGCGCGAGCGTGACGGTGATCGCCGCCGACGGAGCGACCGCCGACAGGCTCGATACCGCGGCGTACGTTCTTGGACCCGAAGCGGGGACGCGGCTGATCGACGATCACCCCGGCGCCGCCGCGATCTTCCTGACCGAAAACGACGGGGTCGTTACGATGAAAACGTCGCGCCGTTTCGCCGCGATCAAAACCCTCGATACAAAGCTGAACGCAATCGATCACGCCGCCGATTCGGCGGTCGTTTTTCCGCCGGCCCTCGCGACGTCCAAACCAATTGAGACTCATACATATTCTATTGTAGTTATACCGTGATAAACTTGATTATTCACACTAGGATGACCGTATGATTCGACCCGGGTTTTTTAATCGCGGGCGCGAATCTCCGCTGACCGATCCCCGATCGCTGGCGCTGACGTTGATCGTCCACGCGTTGATTCTCGCTTTGGCGTCGTTGGTGGTGTTGGGGAGGACGTGGCGCGAAGAACCCGAGGCTTCGATTCCGCTGCGCGGCGAGATCGGCCCCGTCGATAATCGTGCGGTCGAGAAAACGGGGGGCGGAAGCCGTGGGGAGCTCGGCGATTCGCCTCGAATCGTCGCCGAGGGATCGACGAGTACCTTGGATCACGATCCGTCGGCGCGATCGACCGACGCCGCGGCTCGGCTGCTTGAGCAAGCGCTGCCGCGTTCGGATCTCGACCCGGTCGTCAAGAATCGGCTCGAACGACAATCGACGATCGGCGCGGGGCTCTTCGGACTTAACGGCTCGGGAGGCGGAGGGGGCTCGGGAGGAGGCGCGGGAGGGGGCGTTGGACGAGGAATCGGACCGGGGACCACGTTTTTTGGAGCGCGCGAACGCGCGGGATCATACGCCTACGTGATCGATCGATCGGGAAGCATGTCGCTCAATGAATCGCTCGGAGTCGCCAAGCGTGAGCTCTTCAATAGCTTATTAAGGCTTGATGAGAAGGCGCGGTTCGGAGTCGTTTTTTACAATCTTGAGCCGACGGTTTTGGTCGATTCGGCGGGGAACGAGGCGCTCATGGCCGCGAGTCGCGCCAATAAAGATCGGACGCGCGAGCTTCTGGAAAAGATGACGCCCGCGGGGGGAACCGATCACGTTCTGGCGCTCCGCGCCGCGTTCAAGCTCCACCCCGAGGCGATTTTCTTCCTCACCGACGGCGATATGATGACGCAAAAAGAAGCCGATATGATCGCCGCCGAGGCCGGCAAATCGCGGATTCACGTCGTCGAATTCGGCGTCGGACCGGGGCTCGGCGGCGCTCGTCCGCTCAAACGACTCGCCGCGGCGGCGGGAGGATCATATCGCTATATCGATGTTGATTCATTCAAATAATATCAAGACTCATTTTGATTGATTTACTGAGACGACCGCGACGATCGCCGATCGGAGCGCGGGATCGTACGACCCGAGCGATCGGAGCGATCGGTTCGACGCGTCGAATCGGTGCGATCCGATTCGCACGTACGATCGACGCGAAGCGAACGCGATTTCAACACGCGGCGAGATCGAAGCGTCGCTCCTCATTCAAATCGCCGACACATAAAAGAAGAACCGATCGAACGATTCGATCGATCGAATCGCGGCGAACCGAGTGAAACGGACGTCCTCCATGCGCCCAGTATCGAACCGATCCCGTACCGCGCCGATCGAACGCGCGCGCCGCACGACGAAGCCTCGCGTCGAAATCTGCGAGGAACGCGTCCTGTTGCAAGGTTCGGAACTATATATCAACAGTATCTCGGTTGTTCGCACCAACGCGCAAACCCAAACCGCCGAATTCCAGGTGTCGTTAAGCCCCCCGAATATCCAGCAATCAGTAACGGTAAACTTTTCCACCGCGAACGGAACCGCGATCGCGGGGCTCGATTACATCCCCGTAAGTGGAACGCTCTCGTTCCCCCCCGCGACGACGACCGAAACCGTCGACGTCACACTGATCAGCATCCCCGGCGCGGGAGGGGTCGATCAACCCCAAAAGTCGTTCTTAGTCAACCTCTCGGGGGCTCAGAACGCGACGATCCATACGGGAAGCGGCACGGGTACGATCGATTACTCCCAGGCCGCGGGGGTCGTCGAATTCGCTTCACCAACATATCAGGCGAACTCAATCGGAGGTGTCGCGACGATCGGCGTCTCTCGATACAACGGCTTCGCCTCGGGAGCTTCGGTCGATTACGCGACCTCGAACGGAACCGCGATCGCGGGCGTCGATTACTCCGCAGCCTCGGGAACGGTCTCGTTCGCCTTGGGACAAATATCTACATCTTTTCCAGTGACGATCCTTCCGCGGATCGAACTTCAAGGATCGAAAACGGTTAATCTGACGCTCTCGAACCCCGCCGGCGGCGCGGCGCTCGGCGCGGTCAATCCCGCCGCCCTCTCGATCGAAAGCGCCGATCCCCTCATCGTCACCAACACGAGCGACGGCGGCCTGGGATCGCTCCGCGGGGCGATCCTCTTCGCCGATTCGCTCGCAGCGCCTAGCGAGATCACGTTCGATATCCCCGGAACGGGTCCATTTGTCATATCTCCA